>JAEMPV010000161.1 GCA_022759145.1 Caldisericum sp. | reverse complement strand
TTTTAACTCTTTCATCTCAGATTGAAATTTTGAATTCGGAAGTAACCCAGATTTCCAAACAAATACTTCAGATGCAAAAAAGTAGTTCAAAAGACGAATTAGGGTCATATTCACTGACAAGTTTATATGCATCAATGTTAAGCAAGAAAATAGATTTGGAAAATACAGTCACTGACCTTAACTCTCAGCTTAGTATGTCGCATGAATTTGAATATCTTCAACAGCCCTATGTTTCGAATACTCCGATAAAGCCAAAAAAGTTGCTTAATGTAGCAATTGCAGGAGTTGCAGCACTCTTCTTCTCAATTTTACTCGCCTTCTTTCTTGAGTATATGGAAGGCACGCAGGGGAACAAAGAGGTGGCAAAGATGTGAAAAGATTTGCTGTTTTGTTTATAGCAAACTTTTTAATTATTACTTCAATGCTTAATTTCTTTACAAATGTAGTGAATGTAATGCCTTATTCAGTTAATATAAGCGGACAGATTCTGTTTGCGAAAGGAAAGGCGAATCTCAAAATAAAGGATAATGCAGGCGATATTGTCCTCATTAATGGTAAGAAGGTCCAGATTGATTCCTCCAATGCAAAAGTTACCCCGATTATCAAAAACGACAGAACAATGCTCCCTATTCGTTTTGTTGCAGAGTCTATTGGTGCACATGTGAACTGGTATCAAACGGACAAAAGCATTTTAATTGTTTATCCTAAAGAATAAAGGAGGCTTTTGGTGAAAGTTATAATTCTTGCAGGTGGAAAGGGTACAAGGCTTTGGCCGTTATCAATGATGACAGGAAGGAAAAATGAGTAGTCTATTTGTTATTAGATCAAGAGCTCCTTTGAGAATAAGTTTTGCAGGAGGTGGAACTGATGTTTCCCCTTATGTGGACGAGCATGGGGGGGTTGTTCTCAATAGCACTATTAACCGTTTTGCTTATGCAACAATTATTCCCAAAGGCAATAAAGAAGTAGAAATAGCAAGCCTTGACTATGATGTAATATTAAAGTATACAATAGACAAAGAGATAGCGTTTGATGGACAGTTGGACCTTATAAAGGGGGTAATCAATAAATTCCGTTCAAGATACGGACTTAATAATGGATTTAGGATTTTTGTGCATAGTGATGCGCCTCCTGGTTCGGGTTTAGGCTCATCGTCTGCAATTGCAGTAGCAGTAATAGTGGCCTTTGCAAAATTAGTGAAACTGCCATTAACTCCCTATGAACTTGCAGAACTTGCCTATGAGATTGAGAGGGTGGATGTTGGCATAAAAGGCGGAAAACAAGACCAATATGCGTCTTCTTTTGGTGGAATGAATTTTATTGAGTTTAATAAAGATATTACTGTTGTAAATCCTTTGCGTATAGAAAAAAGCATCTTAAATGAGTTAGAATATAGTTTAATTCTTGGCTACATAGGAAGCACTCGTACCTCTTCAAAGATTATAGAGAAACAGATCAAGAATTACAAAGAAAAACAAAAAGATGCAATCTGTGCAATGGATAACATAAAGAAACTTGCTTTTGAAATGAAAAATGCTCTTTTAAGAGGAGAACTCCATCGTTTTGGTGAACTTCTTAACGAAGAGTGGTATGAAAAGAAAAAGATGGCTGAAGGTATATCGAATGAAATAATAGATAGGATATATGAAGAAGCACTCAAGGCAGGCGCAATAGGCGGTAAAATTTCAGGTGCAGGTGGCGGCGGTTTTATGTTTTTCTATACAGAATTTGATAAAAAGGTAAGCGTGATAAATAGATTAAAAGAATTGGGCGTTCAGGTGCTCCCATTTAGTTTTGTAGAAGATGGGGCTACTGCTTGGGAGGTAAAAAATGGATAGTAGAAAATTGCTGCAGGAGAGAATTAAAGACCATATCCAGATTACGGGCAATCTACTTTCTACCTGTGGAGAAGATATGATTAAATTGTTTGATGTTTGTATAAATGCTATAAGGCGTGGCAATAAAATAATTCTTTTTGGTAACGGCGGTTCTGCGTCACAAGCTGAGCATATAGCAGGAGAATTGGTTGGCAAATTTTATAAAGTAAGAAAAGCATTGCCTGCAATTTCACTTACAACAAGTTCAACAATTATTACTGCCACTGCAAATGATATATCGTTCGATGAAATTTTTTCACGGCAAATTGAGGCCTTAGGAAATAAAGGCGATGTAGCAATTGGTCTTTCAACAAGCGGAAACTCAAAAAATATTATTAATGCCATTAAAAAGGCAAATGAACTCGGTATTTATACCGTTGCATTTACCGGCGAAACAGGAGGCAAATTGAAAGATTTTGCAAACCTGTGCATAAGAGTTCCATCGCAGGATACCCCAAGAATTCAGGAAATGCATATACTACTTGGGCACACTCTATGTGAAGTTATAGAGGAGGCTTTGAGTTAATGCAGGCGTTAATCCTTGCAGGTGGACGGGGCACACGGATAAGAGAAATTACAAAAGACGAAATTTCAAAAGTAATGCTTCCCGTTAATGGTAAACCTTTTCTTTATTATATTCTGATGTATCTTAAAAAAGAGGGCATAAAGGATGTTGTTCTCTGTGTGGGCTACAAAAAAGAAAAGATAAAAGAGTATTTTAAAGATGGCTCTGATCTTGGATTAAAGATAACATATAGTGACGAAAATGTTCCTTTAGGAACTGCAGGCGCAATAAAAAACGCCGAGAAATTTATTATAAGTAACACATTTTTCCTTCTAAACGGAGACACACTATTCCCTGTAGATTTAAAAGAACTTCTTAATTTCCATAATTCAAAAAATGCTTTGATTACAATGGCATTAAAAAATATGGATGATTGTTTCAGATACGGTAGGGTGGAATTAGATGCAAATTGTGAGGTGACAGAGTTTATTGAAAAAGGAATTCATGAGGCTGGGTTAATTAATGGTGGAATATATGTTATGAAAAAAATAATTCTTAATAAAATACAAGATAACACGCCGGTTTCTCTTGAGAAAGATATTCTACCATCTTTAATTAGAAATGGTTTATACGGAAAAGTTTTTAATGCCTATTTTATAGATATAGGGATTAAAGAGGATTATGAAAAAGCAACAAAAGAAGTGCACAATATTTTTGGATAGGGACGGAGTAATTAACGAGAAAGCTCCGGAAGGAGATTATATTAAATCTCCTGAAGAACTAAAATTATTAAATGGAGCAGCGGAAGCAATAAAAGAATTTAATAAGAGGGGGTATCTTGTAATAGTTATCACCAACCAAAGAGGTATAGGCAAAGGAATAATGAGCAAAAATGACTTCGAAAAAGTAATGGCAAAATTGAATGAAGAACTCAAAAAATATGGTGCGCATATAGATGCCTATTATTACTGTCCCGATGTTGATGACACATCTCCTTGCAGAAAACCAAATATTGGAATGTTTCTTAAAGCAAAAGAGGATTTTCCAGACATAGATTTCAGAAACTCGTTTGTTGTAGGTGATTCATGGAGGGATGTAGAAGCAGGAAAAAGATTGGGGGCGATAACAATCCTCATTAACAGCAATACCTCTGCTCAAATTGAAAGTGATTATGTTGT
>JAEMPV010000160.1 GCA_022759145.1 Caldisericum sp. | reverse complement strand
CAAAACTATCTGCGATTCGGTGTTCTCATCTATTCTTAGTATAGTAAATTATCGTAAAAATACAAAACATATGTTTCGAGGAGGATCTTTTTACTTTCTCCAATGAAAAGAGGGGACCCCTCACTACGTTCGGGGTGACAGAGTGGAGGAGGAGACCCCTTGCAAAATCACCTCGAATGACACGTTACCTTGACATTTTGAGCAAGGTAAGAAATCCCCAGGAAATAAATTCATAAGTGCTGTTTTATAATTCTGCATATTTTATTTTATAATTCTATATGCTGATAAACACTACAATTTTGACAATAATCTTAATATTTGTAGGAGCTTATTATCTCTTTCTTTTTATTATTGCACTTCATACAAGAGATGTTGAGCAAAATAATTTAGAAGATTTCTTCTATTTTCTTATTATTCCTGCAAGAAATGAAGAAAAAGTTATTATTAAGACCGTTGAAAATTGCTTAAATATGGACTATGAGAATTACAGAGTCATTGTAGTTGACGATAATTCAAGCGACCTAACACCTGTTATTGTAAACAGGATAGAAAAAGTAAATTCAAAAGTTATTTTGCTCAATAATCTACCGGAAAACTCTCACAAAGGAAAAGGGTCAGTTTTAAATTTTGCTTTTAGTCAAATAAAAAATTCTATAGAGAGAAAGTTTGTTGCTCCTTTTAATCTTGATGATGATTTTCTTGATAGATTTGATAAGGATCACATAATTATTGGTGTATTTGATGCAGACGCTCGCCCAAGCCCCAATATGCTTAAAGAAATCTCTATCATATTTTCCAATTTGGATGTCGATGCTGTTCAAACTGCCGTTCGAATTTCTAACAGAGACAATTCTATACTTTCTAAGATGCAAGATATTGAATTTTTAGGTTTTAGCAGGATTATACAGAAAGCAAGGTCAAATTTTGGCAGTGTCGGGCTTGGTGGTAATGGCCAATTTACCAAATTTTCTTCACTTGAGAGACTGGGCAAAAATCCTTGGGGGTCAACCCTTACAGAGGATTTTGAATTAGGTTTGAGGTTGATATCAAAAGGAATGAAACTTTATTTCACTGACAAGGCTATAGTAGAACAGGAGGGAGTTATTTCATTTTATGCACTCTTTAGACAGAGAACCCGGTGGTTGCAGGGTCACTTCTCAAATTGGAAATATATTCCATCGGTTATAAAATCAAGTTCGCCTTTAATTACTAAAATAGACACACTTATTTATATTGTTTTTGTCTCTGTTGTTTTTCTTGTTGGATTGTCCCTTGCTTTAACTATTGCAAGCATTCTAAAAATTATTTCTATAAAAAACAGTATGCTTGAACCCTTTTTCAGTATGAATTTTATTCTGGGAATAGCCGCCATATTAGTATATTCATTTGCTTTTATACCAATGTTTGTTTACAGTATTTTTGAATTCTATAGCGAAGATAATTTCCTTAATAGATTGAGTTATGTCTTTCTTTTTGCTTTATACACATATATTTGGTTGCCTGCAGGAATTGCTGGATTATTTAGAATAATCTCAGGACAAAATGAGTGGGTTAAGACTTCCAGGGTTTCTGTTTATGAAATGCAATTAAATAGTCTTTTACTTGAAGACTTACCACCAAATGTTATTGAGAGAAGAAGATTCCCAAGATTTGTTTTTCATGTAATTGATCCAAATTTTCCATATTTCTTAGACAACATAAGTAAAGGTGGCGCAAAAATAGTCCTTTCTCGTAATTTTAACTTAAATGATGAGGTGTTAGAATTAAAAGTTCCTATTTATGGCGAAAAGAAATGTAGAATTGTCTGGAAAAATCTTCATAAGAATAAACTCGAGGTTGGTTTGGAGTTTATAGAGTAGAAGCCGTTTATCTTTTTGTTAACCCTCCTTAACAAAATGGCAAAGAATTAATATAATATAGATATGAGAAAAAATTCAAAGGAGGTATAAAAGTGGAAAGAAAACTTGACCGAGTGCAGGCTTTAATTGAAGCGGAACGTTGTCTTTATTGCTACGATGCGCCATGTGAAAAGGCGTGTCCTGCGCATGTTCCGGTGCCTGAGTTTATTCAGTCAATCCGTTCAGGAAATCTTAAAGGTGCAAGGGAACTTGTAAGCCTTGCAAATCCTTCGATTGAAGTTTGCGGAGAAGTTTGCCCCGAAGAGCAGTTCTGCCAATCTGTTTGCACAAGGGCTCAAATTGATTCTCCTATTAGAATTAGGGAACTTCACAAATTTGTTACCGACAATGTGAAACTATCTGATCTCGAGTTTGATTTACCGCCTCTAAACGGCAAGAAGGTTGCAATTGTTGGTGGTGGTCCTGCAGGGCTTGCCTGTGCAAGGGAACTTAGAAGATTTGGTGTAAAGTCTGTTATCTTTGAGAAGAAAGAACTTGGTGGCATTCCTGTTCAGGAGATTTCAAAGGAAAGGCTCCCCGAGGAGATTGCAAGAGGAGAGGCAAAACAGATCCTTAAAATCTATGATGCAGAAGTGAAAGACGAGAAAATAACAAGCCTAAGCGAACTTGGGCAGGGATTTGATGCTGTTTTTGTTTCAACAGGTTTAACAGAGGAACTTGAACTTGATATCCAGGGTGTGAATCTTCCAAATGTGTATACGGCAAGAAAACTCTTAAAGACTATTAAGTCAGGTATGAAGACTGGTCTTGGTAAGAGAGTTGGCGTTATTGGTGGTGGAAATGTTGCAGTGGAAGTTGCTGCAGCACTTAAGAGAGAAGATCCTTCAAGAGATGTTGAGGTTGTCTATAGAAGAGGCTTAAAAGAGTTACGGGCATTTAGAGATGAAATTGAGGAAGCACTCGAACTTGGTGTTACATTCCAGTTCCTTGCAATTCCGCTTGAGATTAAAGGAAGCGATAAAGTTGAAGGTATTGTTGTAAGAAGGGCACGTTTGGGTCCACCTGATGAAAAAGGGCGAAGGACTTTTGAGGAGGTGCCTAACTCTGACTTCTTTATCCCATTTGATAGCATAGTCATTGCAATTGGTCAGAAAGCATCCGACATATTCCCTGAACTTGAGAAAACTCCAAATGGTCTTATTAAGGTAAACGAGGATCTTGAGACTTCAAAGAAGGGCGTATTTGCAGGCGGTGATATTGTAAGAGGAGCTTCAACAATTGTCGAATCTGTTGCCGACGGTAAGAAGGCAGCACAGTCAATTTTAAAATACTTAGGAGGACAAAATGTTTAAGAAAGTTGATATATCAATTGATTTTTTAGGCATTCACCTTGATTCTCCTTTTATTCTTTCCGCTGCACCCCCAACTGACGAGCTTGAGATGGCGGAGCGTGGGCTTGAAGAGGGCTGGGCAGGAGTTATTCTTAAGACAACATCCGTTGAAGGGAACCCCGTTGATCTTAAAAACCCGATGATGTCCTCTTTTGGTCCAATGAGTAAAAAGGTCGTTGGGCTTGGAAATATCGACCTCATATCCCATCACCACATCGATGTTGTTGAAGAGCGTGTAAAATACCTTAAGAAGAAGTTCCCAAACAAGATGATTGCAGCATCCATTATGGGCGCATCCAAAGAAGACTGGCAAACGCTTGTTTGGAGGCTTAAGAAGGCAGGTGCAGACCTTATTGAGTGTTCCTTCAGTTGTCCTCAGGGAAGTATGGGCGAAGAGCCAGGAAAAATGCTTGCCCAGAGTATTGAGGCAACCGAAAAAGTCACTCGCTGGGTAAAAGAAGCAGCCGATACAACACCAGTCCTCATAAAGATTACCCCTCAGGTTACTGATATTGTTGAGGTTGCAAAGGCAGTAAAAAGAGGCGGTGCGGATGGTATCACTGCTTCAAATACGATACCTTCTCTTCTTGGTGTTGATATATACACATTTGAGCCATATCCAACCCTATTTGGCGAAGGTGCGTATTCAGGACTTTCAGGTCCTGCAATTAAGCCTATCACATTGAGGACAATCGCAGAGATTGCAAAGAATGTTGACATTGTCATATCTGGAAATGGTGGTGCATTCAATTGGCGCGATGCAGTTGAGTTTATGGCAGTAGGTGCTTCAAATGTCCAGTTCTGCACACTTCCAATGCACTACGGCTTTAGAACGATAAGAGACCTGAAGAGTGGCCTTGAGCACTACCTTAAGGAAATGGGATTCTCAAGTCCAATGGAGATAGTTGGAAAGGCTTTGAAGAATATAAAGAACCAGGAGGAACTTGTAAAACCTGAAACGAGGTCTGAAATTGACCTTGATAAGTGCATTGGCTGTGGTGTTTGCTATGTTGCATGTAATGACGGCGGTCATATGGCAATTTCTTGGGATAGCGTTAACCGTAAGCCATCTGTGAATGAGGATAAGTGCACTGGTTGTGCAATGTGCATGCAGGTTTGCCCTGTTGATGCAATAAGAATGAGAGAAAAGTTAGATTCCAAGGTGCATTACTTTGCGGAAAGAAGGTGAAAACTTGAAAGAAGTGAACATCAATTTCAAACTTAACGGAAAGGACTACAACCTCACAGTCCCTTCGAACCTTACTCTCCTTCAGATCATTCGTGAAAAACTTGGTATAACCGGGACAAAAAGAGGCTGTGGAAAAGGAGAATGTGGTGCCTGTACCGTTATATTTAATGGGAGAACTGTAACATCCTGCCTTGTGCTTGCACCTAAAGTGGATGGGGCAGAAGTTATTACTGTTGAAGGCATTGGAACTTATGAAAATCCTCATCCAATCCAAAAGGCGTTTGTGGAAGAGGGGGCAGTCCAGTGTGGCTTCTGCACACCGGGTTTTGTTGTTTCAACATACTATCTTCTTTCTAAAAACCCTCATCCAACAGAGGAAGATATTAGAGATGGTCTATCTGGGAACCTCTGCAGGTGCACAGGCTACATTAAGATTATAAATGCAGTTAAAAAGGCATCGGAAGAGTTGAATGGGTAAAAAGATCTCAGGAGTTTTATTATCTGCTGGGAAATCTGAAAGAATGGGGGAGATGAAAGCGCTTCTCCCCCTTGGAGATAAACTTGTCATAGAAAAACTCATAGAAGAATACAAAAATAGCAAAATTGACGAACTTGTTGTAGTTGTAGGCTATAACGGTAAAAAACTCGAATCGGTTATAAAGAGCCTGTTCCCAACGGATTTTGTAAGAGTTGTCCATAATGAAAACTACGAGGAAGGCATGTTCTCATCTGTTGTAGCGGGTGTTAAAGAGGCAAAATATGACAATATCCTTCTTGGTCTTGTTGATAACCCCCTTATTAATAGCGAGATAATAGATATGATACTTAAGGAATTTGACTTTGAACACATTGTTATCCCATCTTTTGAGAAAAAGGGAGGGCATCCTGTAGTATTCCCGAAGATTATAAAAGATGAAATTTTGTCCAAAAAATATAGCACGCTTAAAGATGTTTTTGATAAGTTCAAAGACCGGATTGTCTATGTCGAGGCACCGAAGGAAGTAACTATTGATATGGATACAAGAGAGGATTACGAAAAAATCCTCCGATACTTAGAAGGAGGCACCTTATGATTAATGTTTACGAAAAGATGGCTGAACTTGTAAAAAGTGGCACTGAATTTGTGTTTGTTGTGGTGGTTAATGCTGAATCTTCTACTGCAGGCAAAAAAGGTTTTAAGATGGTTGTTCTTAAGGACGGCACATTTTACGGGACTGTTGGTGGCGGAACACTTGAGAAAGACGCACTTGAAATCGCAAAGGAACTCTTTAAGACAAAAGGCACATACTATAAGAAATATGTTCTCAAGGAGGGAGACCCTCTCTCTCTGGGAATGGTTTGCGGTGGGGAGGTAGAGTTGTATTTTGAATATGTAGGGACAAAAAAACAGATGGTGATATTCGGAGCAGGACATCTTGGAAAGGCGATATACGAAGTTGCAAAGGTCTCAAATGAATATGAATTTTTAGTTGTTGACGAAAGACCTGAATTTGCAAATACTGAAAACTTCCCCAATGCTACGGTTTTTTCAGGCACAGGAGTCTATAGGAAAGTTGCAGAACTTCCCATTCGTGAAGGAGCAGAAGTTGTTATCCTTACACCAGGTGGCGAAAATGATCCATATATCCTTAAAGGGCTATACGATAAAAATATCTCATACACATATATCGGGATGATCGGAAGCCTTAATAGAAGAAACAAGTGCTTTGAGAAGGCATTAGAATTGGGAGTTTCTAAGGAATTTCTGGATAAGATTTTTGCACCTGTTGGACTTGCTATTGGCTCTGAGACACCATTTGAGATTGCGATTGCAATTTTAGGTGAGATTATTGCCCTCAAAAAGGGCTATATTGATAAAGTTTTGACAGAAAGGAGTGCCCATGAAAGAACTTGATTACTTTTATCCAAAAACATTGGATGAAGCGCTTCACATTAAAAATGAATTAAAAAGTGGCATAAGAGTCATTGCTGGTGGAACTGACCTTGTTGTTCGCTTGAAGCAGGACCAGGTTGCTGAAGACAAACTCCTCGACATAACTAAAATTCCTGAACTTAAAGGCATAGAGGATAGAGGCGATACAATCTATGTTGGCGCAGGGACAACCCACACCGAGTTGCTTGAACATCCCCTTATTAAGAGTGCAGCACCAATCCTCTTTGATGCGGTAAAGACAATTGGCTCGCCCCAAATAAGAAATATAGGGACTATTGGTGGAAACATTGCAAATGCATCTCCTGCAGGTGACTCAATTCCTGCACTTTTTGTGCTTCTTGCAAAACTTCACTTAAGAAGTGTTGACGGAAGTAGAACTGTAGCAATCGAGGATTTCTTCCTTGGTCCTGGAAAAACTGCAATTAAGGATAACGAAATTATAATGGGTGTTGAGTTTGAGAAAATGAAGGATAATGAGATTGGCTTCTTTAGAAAAGTAGGTCAAAGGAAAGGAACTGCAATTTCCATTGTAAATGCGGCTGTAAGGCTTGAAAAAGATTCGACACCAAATAAGTTTTCCAAAGCGTATGTTGCACTTGGTGCCGTTGCTCCTACTGTTGTGAGGGCAAAAATTGTTGAAAATGCGCTTCAGAGTGAGACTTTAGACTCGCTTGATAAGATTATGTATATTGCAAGGCTTGTCTTTAGAGAGGTATCGCCCATATCTGATGTAAGAGGCTCTCTTGAATACAGGCGGGATGTTTCAATAAACATAGTCTATGAAGGGCTTGCGGACCTCTTTTTAAATGGTTTTAGGAGGTAGTTATGGAAGAAAGATACATAGGAAAGCCAATTCCTCGAATTGATGCACTTGAAAAAGCAACAGGCAAAATTAAGTATATGTCTGACCTTTCTTTCCCGAATATGGCTTTTGGAAAAGTCCTCCGCGCAAAATATCCCCATGCAAAGATTCTCAAAATCGATACATCAAAAGCAGAGGCACTTCCAGGTGTTATTACTGTTATTACCCATAAGGATGTCCCTGGAGTAAATGGTTTTGGTATTGTTGTTCCTGATATGCCGGTCCTTTGCAAAGACAAGGTTCGATATATTGGCGATGCTGTTGCAGCAGTAGCAGCGGAGACTGAAGAAATTGCAGAAAAAGCCATAAAACTCATCGATGTGGAGTACGAGCCTTTGCCTGTTGTAGATGACCCAGAAGAAGCAATGAAGGAAGATGCACCGAAAATTCACGAAGAGGGGAACATACATTTACATACCGAGATAACCCGAGGAGATGTGGAAAGCGCCTTTAAAGAGGCAGATTTAATAATTGAGGAGACATTTTTTACAGGAAGGCAAGATCATACACCGCTTGAAACAGAAGGTGGGGTTGCTTTTGTTGATGAGGAAGGGAACCTCAATGTCTATGTTGGCTCTCAATATCCTCAAAGAGACCAACTTCAACTTGCAAGGTGCCTCAACTGGAACCCCAAAAAGATAAGGGTTGTTTCCTATCCGGTTGGTGGTGCCTTTGGGCGTAAGGACGAACTTTCAATCCAGCCCATACTTGCACTTCTTGCAATTAAGGCAAAAAGACCTGTAAAAATGACCCTCTCAAGGGAAGAATCTATTATTGCATACTGGAAAAGACATCCCTTCAAGATGCGTTACAAAGTTGCCTTTAAGAAAGATGGAACACTTCTTGGTGTTGATGCCTACCTTGTCGAGGATAAAGGGGCGTATTCGTCTCTGGGTGGACCAGTTTTAAACCTTGCCGTTGAACATGCATGTGGTCCTTACAGGGTTGACAATGTGCATGTCGATGGATATGCCGTATTTACAAATAACGGTATTGCAGGTGCATTCCGTGGGTTTGGTGCGCCTCAAACAGCATTTGCCATAGAAACCATAATGGATATTGCATCCCGTAAGCTGGGTATTGATCCAATTGAACTTCGAAAGAAAAATGCCTTAAGAAAAGGAGACCGAACCTCAATAGGGAATGTCCTTACAACATCTGTTGGAACTGAACTTGTTCTTGACGGTATTAAGGAATCAAATATCTGGAAAAATAGAGTTGCACTCAAAAAAGAGTCTCCGAAGCCCTGGCTTAAGCGGGGTGTCGGAATGGCGCTTACCTATCAGGGAACAGGTCTTGGTGTTGGCATACCTGATTATGGCGGTGCAATCCTCAATATGAACGAAGACGGTGGCTTTACCGTAAGAATTGGAACAGTTGACTACGGACAGGGCATTGGCACTTCGTATGCACAGATTGTTGCAGAGGCAATGAATTGTCCTATTGAAAAAGTAAAGGTAATTCTTGGTGATTCGTTCCTTACAGCGGATTCTGGACCAACGAGTGCTTCCCGTGGAGTTTATACTGGTGGAAAGGCTGCTGTAATTGCTGCTGATAAAATGAAAGAAGTTTTAAAGAGTAAAGCATCCGAACTTCTTCACACAGACCCTGAAAAACTTTCATTCGACTTTGGATATATCGTAGATAGAGAAACAGGAAACAAAGTCTCATATGAAGAACTTGCAAAGGCATTTAAGGAAAGTGGGAACCTCCCCGAAACTGAAGGCTACTTCCTTGTGCCAACTGCAGATATAAAACTTGAAAATGCATTTGGGCTTCCTCACCACATCTTTGCATTCTCAGCACATGCTGCCTATGTTGAAGTGAATACTCTTACAGGTGAAGTGTCTGTTATAGAGGGGGCTGAAGCGGTGGATGGCGGTGTAATCATAAACAGGCAGGGATACGAAGCGCAGGTTGAAGGTGGCTTTGTGATGGGTATGGGATATGGACTTATGGAACATGTTATTATTGAAAATGGAATTGTTAAAAATCCTAACTTCTCAACATACATTATCCCAACAATTAAAGATGCGCCTCGTAGAATTGAAGCAATCCCTGTCATAAACCCTGAAGACACTGGTCCCTTTAGGTCCAAAGGTATTGCTGAAACTGTTATGGTTGCAACTGCGCCTGCTATAACAAATGCAATTTATGATGCAACAGGTGCAAGAATCTTTAGAATTCCTGCAACACCTGAGGTTGTTTACTTTGCAATTAAGGAGAGTCAAAATGAGGACATTGATTAAAAACATCGATACCCTTGCAACCTTTGACAAAGATGGAAGAGAACTAAAAGACGCCTGGATTGAAATTGAGGATAATGTCATAAAAAATATAGGAACTGGCTCTGTACCTGATGGTCATTTTGATAAGATTATCGATGCAAAAGGTATGGTGATGCTTCCAGGATTTGTGAATACCCACCACCACTTCTATCAGTCTCTATTCAGGGCAGTCCCTCAAGTCCAGGATGCAAAGCTTTTCGACTGGCTTGTGTATCTTTATGAAAGATGGAAATACATTGACGAAGAAGCCGTTTACATCTCCTCGATTGTTGCAATCCTTGAAATGATGAAATCGGGTGTAACAACCACAACTGACCACCTATACCTTTTTCCAAAGGGGCATCCAAATCTCTATGATGCAGAGGTTGAAGGTGCAAGATTAACTGGCGTTAGATTCTACGGTACAAGAGGAAGTATGTCTCTTTCAAAGAAAGACGGAGGGCTTCCACCTGATTCAGTTGTGCAGACAGAAGAAGAGATTTTAAAGGACTATGAAAGGGTTGTAAAACTCTATCACGATCCAAAACCGTTTTCAATGAGCAGGGTTGCACTTGCGCCATGCTCTCCTTTTTCTGTTACAAAAGAACTTATGATTCTTACAAGGGAATTTGCAGAGAAAAACGACCTTCTCTTGCACACTCATCTTGCGGAAACAAAGGATGAGGATGAATTTTGTATAGAGAAGTTTGGAAAACGCCCCGTTGATTATATGGAGGAATTGGGCTGGCTTTCGGATAGGGTGTGGTTTGCACATCTTGTCCATCTTAATGACAGCGATATAAAGAAACTTTCAGATGCAAGGGTCGGTATGGCGCATTGCCCTACGTCAAATATGAGGCTTGGCTCAGGAATTTCGCCTGTTGTAAAGATGAAAAATACCAATATGCGAATTGGTCTTGCTGTTGACGGGAGCTCTTCAAACGATACAGGCAATTTCCTTCTTGAGATAAGGAATGCGATGCTTCTTCAAAGGGTTGCATTTGGCGAGAGTGCTTTAACTGCAAGAGAAGCGCTCAAGATTGGGACATTAGGCGGCGCAAAGGTCTTAAGATGGGACAACGAGATTGGTTCGATAGAGGTAGGTAAGGCAGCAGATATAATTGGTTTCAAACTTGAAGGCAAACTTGAATTTGCAGGCGGACTTTCAGATCCCGTTGGTGCACTTGTCTTTTGTGATGCAAAGAGTGTTGATTTCTCAATGATAAATGGCAATGTAGTAATCGAGGACGGACACTTCGTTCATATTGATATTGAGAAATACATCGCAAAACAAAACGAAATTTCAAAGAAATTGCTATCAAT
>JAEMPV010000159.1 GCA_022759145.1 Caldisericum sp. | reverse complement strand
CCCCTGGCTCAATCTGTGGAACAAAGTTTTCAACAACTGTTTTTATATCTGATTTTTTTACGGCTGCCTTATTTTCTTTGTAAAGAATCTCTACTCCGTCAATCAATCCCCAATCAGCCTCATGCTTTCCTTCGTCAACCAAGCTATTACCATCTTGTATCAGCTTAAGTTGATCTTCATAAAGAGGTGTTACTCTTTGAATCCAAGTTTTACAGCTCTGAATTTGTAGTAATACATTTCCAATATTGGATATTTTAAGTTCTACTCGCAACAACATCTTTTTGTCATTTAACCTTTCAGAATAAATTAAATGTGAAATTTTAGCTTTAGGTTGGGACTGTCTATTTTTTATGAAAAGTAGATAGCTCCAAACTCCTCCTATAATAATTGCTGCAATTTCAATTGCTGGCTTCACACTTTCAGCAATTTGCTTGATGAAGTGTAAAACACTCATCATTCCTCCTTGCTGTTATTGTTAGTTGAAATATGCTTCATTGCTTTATTTTCGTTCTCTTCAATGGCAATTTCAACCGCTCGTTTTGCTATTTCTAATAATTCCTTTGATTTCTTTCTTACTTCGTGCGATTGCTGAACTAATGAGGCAATTTTTTGCTGGATTGGGAGGGGAAGAAGAGGAATTTGCAAATTCTTAATTTGCTCGGGTTTCCAATGCGTTATGACAGATCCTCCGCCATCTCTTTCTACTTGCATTTTACCGAAAAGTGAATTTATGCATAAGGCAAGATACTCTTTTTCTATTTCATTTTCGTTGATTTTTAATTTTAAAATTCCACTTGAAATTATACCCTTAATGGAGTCTTTTAGTACATATGCTATACCTGGGGTTGCATCCTTCGTCAAAAGCAAATCTCCTACTTCTGGTTCATAGGTTGCTTTGAGTTGATTATATATTTCATCGTTTATGTATTTTTGGTCATTATTCATAAATCCATTTATCGATAAATTACTTACACGAATAAAAGGCTTACCCTCTTCTACATAGTTGTCGCTTCCAACTTCTACGCCCTTTTGAATACTTAAAATAAATTTTTTTAACGGCTTTAACTCGATTTTTCCATTTAATTTTGTAATTATTTCCTCATACTTTGGTTCCCAATATTCGGCATCCATTCTATCTGCTTTTAAAACTTCTGAAAGATTTCTTATTGATATGTTTTCTTCCTCTTCATATTCTTTTCCACCAACAAAAATCTTTTTGGTTTTTGGCTTCCAATCTTTCAAGTCAAGTTCTTCTAATAAAGTGTCTTCGGCTTTTTTATAAAGACTTACTGACTTTTCTTTTTCATCATAAGATTGCAATACAAGATTTTGAATTTGTTTTTGGAAAGTGTCAGAAAGAATTGGAATTGTCAGAGATTTAATTTCTTCTGCATTAATGTTTGCCTGGTTTACTGCCCTTCTCATTACCCTTTTAAGCGAGACTCTGCCATATTCTGTATTGAGATAGACTGCTATATAAAAATTAGTAAAGTACTCTTTTGCTTTCATGCGTATAAGGTATGATGCAAAAGTATGAAGTCCATCTAGTAGGTAAATTCCAGTTCTTCCTACGAATTCTTCTGAATTAACGCGATTAAACAAGATGTCACCTTTTTTGAGACGATACATTTCGAAAGTTTTTTCATCTATGTCAATATATTTGCAATTTGAATCATCTGCCAAAATTCCTATGATGTCATCCATTTTAAGAATTTTGTAACCCACACCGTCTTCATTTATAGCTAACGATAAACCATATTGTACTTTATTGACAAAGTCTCCTATTTTGCAATATTGTTTTCTTCTAACTAATGCTTCGTATCTTAGAAAGTATGGTTCATAATACTCAGCATCAAGCCTCAGTGCCCCCTCTAACTCTGAGACATTAACAACCGAATACTCAACCTCGTATCTTTTTCCTTTATAGGTTGCAGTTATCATATCTAACCTCTTTATCGCTCAAATATCCATTAGTTAATGTCATACCACATCTTCCAAGAAATCAAAATCTTTATCGCCTTTATTTAGTTGTTCTCTTCCCCATTTGATAAAAGCATCTGCAATGTCAAATAAATCTGTTTGATAAACTGGGTTTCCTTCTTCGTCAAAAGCCATATTGCCATTTTCGTCTTTAACAAAAACATAGTTACCTGAATTATCTTTCATCGGTATCTTTGAGACTGCAAAGAAAATAGGATAATCTTCTTTAAACGACTCATCGTCTTTCCATTTCCTCAAAAACAACAATGAGGTTTTGGTTCCTGTGTGAGGTTTAAAAGAATTGCCGTGCAAGCCAACTACTGCAAGGATTCTTGCCTTTCTCATAATAAATTCTCTAATATATTTATCGTTAGTGTTATTGAAAACGCCTTGAGGCAAAACAATTGCTAATCTTCCGCCTGGCTTAACCATATCCAAAGCTCTTTCTATAAAGAGTATATGTCTATCTACTGAAGAATCTGTTTTTATTTTGTTCTCGGGAAGTATATCTCTATAAAGTTCCTTTAACCAGTTTTCCTTTATCTCCCCTGCAAATGGTGGATTTGTTAAAAGGATGTCGAAATTCAATTCTTTAAAACTTTCATCATATACTAACTCTTCTTTTTTTAAATCTGCTTTTAAACCTTCATTCCACTTTGTAAATTCAAGGGAGTTTTCTTGGTAAATATGCGCCTTACCGTCACCAGCAATTAACATAAGAGCTCTTGCAATTTTTGTTGCCTTTTCCTCAAAATCTATCCCCCAAAGGTACCTTCCAGCATAGGCTGCCTTAACATCTTTATCTTTCATATGGTATTTTTTCCATACATACTGCATCGTGTGAACTAAGAATCCTGCGCTACCACATGCAGTGTCGATAACATATTCCTTTCTGTTTGGATTTAACATCTTTACCGCCGCATCTATAATAACTCTTGGAGTAAAAAACTGTCCTTTCTTGGTTTTTGAAACTTCTGGCACCAAATCTTCGAATGCCTCGTCAATAATTCTCAAGTCAGCACCAAATAATTCCATCTCCTGCATTTCGCCTACGCATATATTTAGATGGTCTGGTTTTAATTTAATTTCTTCTGTCTTTTCAAAAATACCTTTCCATTCGTTTTTTGCACCATTAAAAAGGTCTGAAATCTCTTTATAGGTTACTTTAGGGTCTTTATATTTCCTAAACTTTAATTGATGGCCATTCCTATTCGGTGCTTCATATTCATCATAAAGCTTAGCATAAATAAGTTTAAAGATTTCGTTAAAGCTATCAACTCCAGAATTTGCAAGTACAAGTTCCTCTAAAGTCTCAATTATGTCTCTCAATGGCCTTTTCTTTTGCTTATTTACTTCTTTGAGTTTTTCAAGAGTCCAGTTTCTGCTTAACACTATTTCTGAAACATCTATTGCAGGGTTTGCTGAATTTTTAACTTCTGAGTACTCAGGATATGTAGGTATGTCTGGTAGGTTATCCTCAAACTCTTTTGGGTATGGCCTGTAAAGAATAGTTATTTCTTTTCCGTTAATTGCAACACCTATAGGTGAGCCTTCGGCATTGAGATAACTTTTAAGCTGTGGTATGTTTAATCTTTCGTTTGGCTCTTTTACTTCGACGATTATCCAAGGGGTGATTCCGTCTTCCTGATATACGACAATATCTGCCCTTTTCTTTTCTCGGCCAAAGCTTACTGATTCTTCAACTTTTATCTTATCAATCGGATATCCATAGTTATCTGTTAGTTCAAATAAGAAAAGTTGTCTAACTATCTCTTCTGGCCTTTTTTGGTTTTTATTCTCATCGAGTACTAACTTTTCTTTTCCATCTGCATCGTGACTTTTGATATACCATTCGCCTTGGGATTTTTCATATACATCTAACTTGGGCAAGTGGGAACTTAAAAGAGGAATTTCAGTTTCAGCACTGGGAATTACCTTATTAATGATATTTTTTGTTTTTGTTCTATCGTTCATCTTTACTACCTCCTTAATGAGATTATATTCAGATTTTTAAATTTTTTCGATGCAAGGATAACCATTTCTCTCAATTTGTTCAGATTAAAACTTTGCACTTCTTTGGTTTCTATGGAAATTAATCTTAACTTTTTTCATGCAGAGATCTCCTTTTTTTATTATATTCTCTTGCCAAATATTTCAAAACTTTACTCTTTTGTAACTTACGGTTCTTTCAGTGAATTATTCCGTTAATTTTTTGCTTGTTTTAAGATTATTTTTCTTAGTCTCTCCAATGCCCTGTTCCTTCGGTATCTCACTGCTGGGCGTGTGATACCAAGTTTACTTGCTAACTTATGAATTGAAGTATTCTTGAAGTATAATTCGTATAGGATTTCGTAGTCCTCTTTTGGAA
>JAEMPV010000158.1 GCA_022759145.1 Caldisericum sp. | reverse complement strand
TTCTTATTGTAGTTTTCTCATTGATGCAACTGATTTCATATTAAAATGTCTTTTTATTTTCTAAATAACCTGATTGTATGTCTTTCGTTTTCTATCTCTTTCTTTCTCTGCTTTAATTCATCTAAATCAACTAACCAGATATTTCCACTTTTCTCTGCCTTTACCTTCCTGGCTTTTACAAGTTGCCATAGGTAAGTCTGATTATAACCTGTCTTTTGAGAGGCCTCTCTTAATGTTACCATCTTCATATTTAACCTCCTACCTATACCATTATATACCTATATAGGTTATGCTTGTCCTTATAAAAACTTGCAAATTTTTCAAAAAAGTACTAAAAATTTTTTGAGTAGTAAACATACTTGATTTAGGCAATATATACAAGGAGGAAAATAATAGTATGGACACAAGAACATATTCATACGTAAGAGAATATGAAGATGTTAATGCTCCTGCTTTTCCAAATTCAAGGTTTGTGCGTATTACGAAGTTTAATGCTGATATGCTCTTTGTACTGATACAAATGATTGAAGCTCTTGATAAAGAGAAAGAAATTAGATACGATGATCTAAAAGAAATTGTAGAACAGAAATGGCTTGAAGATGAACCACATGTTCCTCTTGATGTTTATCCTGTTGTATTTGAAAAAGCATACGAGCATGCATTAGACTTCCATGCAATAAGAGAGGAGATCAGAAACATCGCAGGAGTTGAAACAAAGTATGTTGTCCTTAACAAGCTTCCCTTCTTTGAAGACTTTAAGCAAACTTTGAGGCTTTTCTTGTTTATTTTAAATTGTATTTTGGAAAAAGTGGTACTAAAAAGAACAAGGATGCGAATGGTATTGATAAGTGCGATGAAGCTTGTAATGATTATGGACCAAGTGAAGGTTATTATGATATTGAATGTGAGGAAGTAATTTCGAGTTCGCAAACTTATACTTATCGTAGTAAATAATGGTTTTGCTCACGTTGATACCAATTCCATTTCGCAAGATAGTATTGGTGGTGCTGACTCTGCAACGAATGTGGAAATTTAAGTATCAAATGTTATTGGTGCAACTATTTGTTGCACAGCTGGTATATCCAGCATTGCTGGTGCTTAAGGTGTTATATAACTCTCTATCATAATTATGCTTTAAGACACTAACAAGTTGCAAAAATATGTGAATAACTTAGGAAACATATGAGACTCTCCATATGGAAGGAGAGTAATTAATATGATACACAAAAGATTATTACCTCTTTATAATGAAACCATGGAAAAGATTAATTAGTGGTTCTAATTTTTCTGTACCGCCGAGGTTAAAAACAGATAATGGCTCTGAATTTCTTGGAGAGTTTGATAAATACCTCAAGGAAAAAGGCATAAAGCAAAACTATATGTCCAGGATGTCCACGTATAAATGGATATGTTGAAAGGGCAAACAGAACCCTTCAGGATGAATTCATAAATGAAAACATATTTCTTCTTGCAGATGATATTGATGCATTCAACAGAAAACTTATGGATTACCTCATATGGTACAATACTCAAAGACCTCATAAGAGTTTAGACAATTTGACACCAATTGATTTTCTGTTAAAATATTATCAGGAGTCTCAAATGTATGTAACTTGTGCAGACTATTGGAGAAGTGAAACGGAGATATTATACTCATGAAATTTATCATGCAGAAGGTTCAAGATCCTTTGAAAGTTCAACAGAAAGGAGGAATCTAAATAGATGAATACACAGGAACAAGTCGTTAATGAAGAGAGTAAAGGAGTTAATGAAGAAATTTACCTTTTAATTAAAGCACGCTATCCTATTATTTATATAGTATCTTGGGAAGAAGAGAGAGTTCTTAATGAACTCAGCAAAATTTGCCATAGAGATGGCAAGAATCTTATTATATGGAGCTATTCCTCAGGATTTGTTGATAAGAATAACAAGCCTGTTGGCGAAGGTAGTATAACAGCCCCGGTCGATGCTCTAAATTATGTTATGAGAAATGCAGAAAACAACAGAGTTTATGTTTTCTTAGACTTCCATAATTTTCTAAGGGTAAATTCAAGAATTGACCCAGCTTTTATAATCAGAAAGTTGAGAGATATAGCGAGGATTCTTCCAAACACTACTTCATCTTTAATTATCCTTTCGCCAATTTTAGAATTACCTATGGAATTAGAGAAAGATGTAACTGTTATTGATTATCCTCTGCCCGACTTAAAGGTATTAGATTCAATCCTTAGCGATATTGAAAATAAGTGCAAGTCGAACCCAAACCTTACTATAGACCTTCAGAAAAAAGAAAGAGAAGAATTGTTAAAAGCAGCTCTTGGATTGACATTTTCAGAGGTGAACAACGTTATATCAAAGGCGTTAGTTAAACATGGAAGATTGGATGCTAGCGATATTCCATTAATTTTAGAAGAGAAAAAACAGCTAACAAAAAAAGGAGGATCTCTGGAATATGTTGACGTTGATGTAGATTTAGATGCTGTAGGTGGTCTCGATGTTTTAAAGCAGTGGTTTAAGGAAAGATCATTAGGTTTTACTGAAGAGGCAAGAAGTTTTCCTCTAGAAGTCCCCAAAGGAGTTTTGCTTGTAGGTGTTCCTGGCTGTGGCAAAAGTATGAGTGCAAAGGCACTGGCAAAAGAATGGAACAAACCACTTTTAAGATTTGATATTGGAAGTGTCTTCGGAAAATATCTAGGTGAATCAGAGTTTAATATGCGAAGAGCGATCAAAATTGCAGAGGCTATGGCTCCATGTGTGCTTTGGGTAGATGAAATTGAGAAAGGTTTTTCAGGAGTACAGGCAGGGGAAAGAGATTCCGGTACATCAGCAAGGGTTTTTGGTACATTTTTAACATGGATGCAGGAAAAAAAGAGTGAGGTTTTTGTTTTCGCAACGGCGAATGATATTTCTCATTTGCCCCCTGAATTATTAAGGAAAGGCAGGTTTGATGAGATATTTTTTGTTGATTTACCTACCGAAGGCGAAAGAGAAGAAATCTTTCGTTACCATCTCGGAAAGAGACAAAATAAAGAGACAGGAAGAGTTTTAGAAAACTTCAATATAAAACTTTTAGCAGAAAAGAGCGAGGGTTATAGTGGTGCAGAAATTGAGGCAGCGATTGAATCTGCTCTCTACAGGGTTTTCTTTGAACATAGAGAATTAACAGACCAAGATATTATACAATCTTTAGAGGAAACAAAGCCAATATCTATTATAATGAAGGAGAAAATACAATCATTGAGGGCATGGGCAAAAGATCACGCAAGATACGCATCCTCAAAAATTAGAACAGATAAAGGCGAAGTTATAGATAGATGGGGTTTAGTAAAACCACTAGATAATAAGTGAGTTTATGTGAAAAAAAGTTATAGTAAATTGCCAACTCAAATAAAAGTTCGTATTCAAGAAGATGGTACCATTTTAATCTACGGTCTTTGTGATTACTTCATAGAAGTTGTTTACAAAATAAGTCCTGGCAAGAGAAGCATTAATTATTTGAAACATATCTAAAAGAAAAAAGAGTTAGCAACACAAAAAAGAATTAAAAATTGTAGAGATAAGGAGGTAAGAATGGACAACAGTAGAAAAAGCCGATGGGATATGCTTAAACCAATAACTATACCTCGAGAGAATGAATTAAGAGAAATGATAAGAGTGAACCCAAATGATGCAGAAGCACACTTCAATTTAGGAAGTTTGTTGATGAATCTACAGCGATATGATGAAGCAGAGAAGGAGTTAAGAGAAGCGATAAGGATAGATCCAAGTTTTGCGGAAGCACGCTATAATTTAGAACTTTTAATTAGAGCAAAAACTGAACATGCTATAAAAGTTGAGAATAAGATTCCTGGCTTGGCTGTTCTACTTTCATTTCTCTTTCCAGGTCTTGGACAAATTTACAACGGACAAATCCAGAAGGGGATACGATTCATAATTGCAGGTATAGTGTCTTTAGTCTTAACAGCTGTTGTTATTGGTAATATTCTATACATTATTATTTGGATCATTGGAATGGTTGATGCATACAATACAGACAAAAGGATACATGATACAATCCTCAGACCTTAATTAAAAGAAGATGAAACATAAAAAACCATACTATCTAACTCTATGTTTAACAAATTCAAATTGTTTTTGTGGAAAATTTTAGTATGTTCTATTGCAGACTTTTGAGTTAGTTTAGTGTCTAAATTACTCAAAAACCGCTATACAATCAACTAAAAAAATGACCTCAAAGGTAAAAATATACTATTCACGACCTCTACCTCGTGTCCTGGTGGCGTTTTTGTGCGTTATAGAGGATATTTTTTAGAGAGGTATCAAGCCAATGAGGCATATACCACAACTGTATTAAAACTGCAATTTCACAGTAAAGCTTAATACCATATTCAAGGTCTATTTGTATCATTAGGCCTATTTTCACAGTTAATCCTATTTACACAGTTATGCATGTTACATACAATAAAAACTCGTTTTTCGAAATATTTCAAATGTATTACAGAAGAATTGCAATAGTATTAAAAAAATCTTTCAAATATATTTCAACTGTAATATAAAAGTAATGAGAATGAAGGGGGTTGCATAACTCCCCAAAGGATAAGTTGATATTAAACGAGGAAAAAACCACACTTCTAAAAAACTCTCAAATTTCAACGATAACCTCCTCAAAGGTAAAAAATATACCATTCTGACCTCTACCTCGTGTCTACGACGCGTTTTTGGGCATTACAGAGGGTAATTTTGTT
>JAEMPV010000157.1 GCA_022759145.1 Caldisericum sp. | reverse complement strand
TTAGAAGAATGTGTGATAAAGCACATATTGATAAGAAACTTGCACATCCTCATACGCTAAGGCATACAAGAGCAATAGAACTTCTAAAAGCACAGGTACCAGTTACAATAGTTCAACAGATATTAGGACATGCTTCTCTTTCAACTACTGCTATGTATTTGAGATACTCTGCTTCTGAAACAAGAAGGATATTGAAGGATAGAGGAGTGATATAGGGGTTGAAGAAAATTATGTGAACAATTTCAAATGGCCTTACCTTGTACAATCTTTCAAATGTAATACAATGAAACAACATTAAAAGGTAGGAGGTAGAAATGAATAGAAAGAAGGATCTAGCAAGAGAATTAAATGTAAGCGAAGTTACCATTTGGCGTTGGGAGAAAGCCGGAGTTTTAGACAAGAAGATTGCTGAAATTAGAGAAAGAAATAAGAAAGTAGGTTTTCAAGATGATGTAATACAAAGTATTGCAAATGAAATACAACAAAATAAAGAGATATTACAAAACATTACAAATGTATTACAGAGTATTACATCGAAAATGGATAGCATTACAGATGTATTACAAAAGAATTACAATGTATTGCAGGACATTTCAAATGTAATACAAAGTATAACACAATCTCAGGATATGAAATACAATGTATTACATCCTGTAATGAATGAAAAACAAAATGTAATTCAAAGTAATACACCTGAAATAGGAGAAAACATTACTACAATCGCGCTTGCGAAGATACTTGGGGTAAACACAAGCACAATTCAAAGATGGATAGCAAAAGGAAAGATAAAGGCTACTAAAACAATGACTGGATATGTAATACCAAAAGAAGAAGCACTTAGAGTTATATTTAAGAAAGTGTATGAAGATTTAAATGTGGCTCGCCATTTTGGAGATTCTGTTCCTGTCCCAGTCTTTAAGGACGAAGTTAAAAAGCACATCAATATTTCAGATGATGAAATAGAGAAAACACTTTTAGACCTTGATAGTAAGGAAATTATCTACCTTCAGACACTTGATAACCCAGGTGATTTTAGCGACAGCGAGAGGGGAATAAAATTCCAGGGAAGGATACTATACTTTATAACATGGATGAACAAGTAAAAAGTTAAAGCAAGACAAATATGTCCAAAAGATTTACAGTTTGCTATCATTGAACGTTTTAGATGAAGAGGTAAAATATGGATAAAAAAGATCTTGGTTCAAAAACTGCAAAGGGAGGATTTGCTAACGAAAAAGCAATTTGCGAGAAATTTAATAACTGGAAAAATGATCAAGAGGCACAAGAATGGCTTAAAATCATGGGCTACGATCCTGGGAAAATTGATTCTGTAGAAGCAATTCAAGTTCCTACCAGGATAAAGAAAACTGATGTAAGCAAGTTTGGAGTTAATGTTAATAAGGAAGAGGATTATGAGCAACTTAACAAATTTAAGAAGGCAGACGCCCAAATAAAAATTGTTATCAAGATTGGAAATTTGCTATGTGTTGAAAACCTCTCGCTCAAGAAAGCAAATTCAGATGCTTGTTATAATCAAATAGATAAGAGAACCGTTGCAGAGTATCAAAAGATGTGGGGATTTGATGATGAGATTGCATTTTGGCTTATGCTTTTTACAGGAGATCTAGATCATGCAAAAGAGCTAGATCCTGCAAAATACTCAACAATAACAGGTATTACAGAATTTAGTGGAAAGGAAAGAAGATTATTATTTAACCAAATGCCTACAAACGTTCAACAGAAAATTATTAAATTTTTTGACGATAATCGAATTATTGTAGTAACCGATATAATCAAAGGGAGGGGAGGATTGTCTGCCGGCTGGATGTTGGTTACAAGATTTAACAAAGAAGACGAAACAACCACTTGGATACTTAAAGACATAAATACTGTAACGAATTTCTTTGGAAAAGGCAAAGTTCGTGTTTCACCTAAAGGGAGTTTATACATAGGAAGAATTACTATGCAAAGAAAAGGCGGCACTCCAGACCCTACAAAATTGCAATTCAAAATAAATCCATGTCAGTTATTTGAACCAGAGGAGGATTCTCTAAATGGAAGTGAATAAAGTATATTTAGGAGACTGCATAGAAATCATGCGGACATTACCACCAGAGTCCATCGACCTGGTGTTTGCTGATCCACCATTTAATATAGGCATCAAATATGATGTTTACAAAGACAACTTGCCGTATGATGAGTACTATAAATGGTCTGAAAAATGGATTCAAGAGACATACAGGCTACTAAAAAAGAATGGTTCGATATATGTAGCGATAGGTGATGAGTTTGCTGCTGAAATAAATATAATTTTGAAAAAGACAGGATTTTACTTCAGAAACTGGATCATCTGGTACTACACTTTTGGACAAAATCAAAGAAAGAAGTTTAACCGTTCTCACACTCACATCTTGTATTTTACAAAAGATCTTAAAAATTTCACGTTCAATGACAAAGAGATAAGAATTCCGTCTGCAAGACAACTTGTTTATGGTGATAAAAGAGCGAATCCCATCGGAAAACTTCCTGACGACGTTTGGCAATTTCCAAGAGTATGCGGGAACTTTAAAGAGCGAATAGGAAAACATCCGTGCCAGATGCCTGAAAGCTTGCTGGAACGGATTATTAAAGCAAGTTCTAACGAGGGAGACTTAGTATTGGACCCGTTCGGTGGAACAGGCACTACCGCAGCAGTTGCTAAAAGATTAAAGCGAAATTTCATAACGATGGAGATTTCAAAAGAGTATTACGAGATCATATTGAAGAGGTTAAATGGCGAAATTACGGAAATAAAAAGAAATAAAAAAGATGAACTAGATAAACAAACAATATTTTTTAACATTTAAAGAATACAAAATCTAATGTTAATACAGATTTAATTAAAAAAGATGTTAGTGACTCGATGACGCCAACGTTTTAATGTCAGAGTGATACAGTAATACCATATTATTGACAGATTGCAAAAGTATGTTATAATATGCTGGAGGTGAAAGATATGGAGCAAGTAGAAAGAATGTATAGCGTAAATGAGGTTGCAGAAATACTACATGTAAGTTTTAGAACAATTTACAGACTTATGAAGGTTGGAAAAATCCAGGCTGTACGAGTTGGCAGGCAGTGGAGAATCCCGAAAAGCGAAATAGAGAAATACATAAAATTGGAGTTTAAAGATGCGTAGAAAAAAAAGGCAGTGCAAATAAAAAAGGGAGGCAGACACGGGAATGAGAGCCTCCGCTATTTTTAATTATAGCGCAGAATCTGAAAAACTCAAAGTGAGGTGCGTAAATGAAGGTTGATCTTCTTATAAGGTATTTTATCCAGGGACAGGTTGGAGAGATAGAGATCTGGAGCATAAATTTGGAGAAAAAAGAGGCCATGCGATTGCAAACGATACACGACGTAAAGGAGCTGAATAGAAAGCGAGTTTGGTATTTTATGAATATAAAGAAGGAAAACATTTACTTTAAGCCTATAAGCGATCTCCAAGCAGTGTTATTCCTGGACGATGTGCCAGAGGAAAACCTTGAGAAACTGCCTTCAAATACCATCATAGTACAGACTAGCCCAGGGAAATACCAAGCGCATATATTTTTGCAGAAAGCGAAAACGCTTGAAGAGCGGACACGATTGCAGAGGTTGTTGCAGGAGTACTTTGGGAGTGATCCTGCGAGTTTGGACGGAAACCATGCAAGAAGGCTTCCAAAGACTCTTAATTGGAAATATCCAGACAAGCCAATTGTGAGAATTATAAAGGAGGTGAGAACGGGGAAAACACCAGAGAAACTTATTGCAGAATTGGAGAAAGAGGAGCAGAGAAAAGAGCAGGAGAAGGAAAAGCAGGAGCAGGAGAGACAGAGAGAGGCGAAAATCAAGAGCAATGATGGTAAGAAAGATTGGTGGTATTTTTATGAGCTTAAAAAAGATGAAAAAGGAGAGGCAGACCTTTCACGAGTGGACTTTGCATATACGGCGTATCTATACCAGCAAGGTCTAACTAAGAGGGAAATAGAGGAAAGATTGAAAGCAGAGAGCCTAAATATAGAGGAACGCAAGAAGGGACACCTTGAGGACTATTTAGATCGCACATATAGAAAAGCTTTGATTTTCATAAAAAGACGAGAGAAAGGAGCGTGAGAAAATGGACGAAAGGGATTTAATTCTAAAAGTGCTTGAGAAGGCAGTGAAGTTACGAGATGAAGAAGGGAAACTTACACATGCAGAAGTGTTTTTTATACTGAATTTCTTTTCATTACACGGGATTACTGAGCTGGACTTGACACCATGGGAAAGTAGGAAATACAAAGACATAATTGAAAACTTGCAGAGAGAGGGACTTGTTAAAACTGAATGGGCTTACCATTCAGTGGGTGATAAAAAGAAAAGAGTTTTTAGAGTGAAACTTGTAGAGCCACAAGAACCGCAAAAGCAAGAGCCACCTAAAAGTGTATTTAGAAAAGTGTTTGAAAGAATATTTAGGAGGTGAAAATGATATTAAAAAAAGTACAGTATGAAAAAGCCTTAGACATATTTTTAGATTTTCTTTATGAGAGAGGTAAGATTAACTGCGGACCCTGCAGAAATTGTATGTACTATGCTGCTGGTGTTTGTTTATACATCAATATAACCATTGGCTACTTCGAGGACCGCATACAGAGTTGCTGGAAACCTAGTAAGGAGCAGTACTTGCAGACATGGGAAGAAGAAAAGAAAAGCAATAACCTTGTTGAGGTTGCATATGAGGTGCATTCTTCCGGGAATAGGCTAGTAGGATCTCTAAAACTTGTACTTACATACTTGAGAGAAAAATTATGCTATAAGAGTGAAAAGACTGATGATGAGCTAATTGATGAGTTTTTGAAATACATTATTTGGAAAGCTAACTTTGCAAATCGGAGAGAGCTTTAAATGAAGGAGAAATAGAAGAGGGGGCTTTCCAGAGCCCCCAGGAGAGTGCAAGGAAACAGGAAGAATACTTACTGATATATTATATCATGGTGTTATATCTTTTGCTGTATCAAGTGCTTTTGCTGAATGTTTTTCTTTTAGATACTGCTCTATTTTTGCAGGGACAAATCCCTTCTCTTTTGCGGTTTTCTCTACTGCTTCTCTTACATCTTTATACGGGTATTGATCCAAAAGGCCCTGTATAATTGTTGCAACAAGGCTTGTTTGATACCTCTCTGGAAGTAATGCCGTGAGCTCTTTTGCTTCCTGGGAGATATCAACCAGGGAATCATCAAATCTCTTTATAAACCAATCTTTAAGCGTTAAATTAAATTTAATGCCTTCAATTTTATATCTTTCACCACGAATTATCTCAAAATCTACGGTAAATGGAACATATTTGTTGT
>JAEMPV010000156.1 GCA_022759145.1 Caldisericum sp. | reverse complement strand
TATAACAAAAATCGGTCGGAAGTATACTCAAAACTCTTGCATTTTTTGAAAGAAGTGCTACAACCTTTTAGAGAGAGGCGAAAAAACCACTTAGTTGAGGTTTAAGTTTGACGGGATGGAGTTACGGAGAAATTTAAAAAGTTTTCTGAAAATTGTACAGGAGCAAGTCAAATTATGGAATCTTTCTTTGATTTATTAGAGGAAAAATATATAGAGTTACAACTGATTACTACGTTACCGAATTTGGCATTGCAGTTGCATTAAAACTTAAAAAACTTAAAATAGTTCTAAAAGAAAGGTAGCCACATATTAAAAGACTTACTTTTTTGATGGGGATAAGGGAGGAAGTAGAGAAAAAGGAACAAACCTAAAGAAAGAAGAGAAGCAGAAATAAATAGCATGCGAAAGTAAGTAAACAAATTGGTATATCAATTATGTGGCTTAGTTGACAAGGAAACAAAAATTTTAGAGCATGGAAAGAACTCATATAACTAAGGTACAGATTTTGAGCGTGAAAGATTTATTCGTAAAACGAATTTTTGTGAGGCTCCCAGAAGAAAGCATTATGCCTGTATATTATTTTATTGAGCTCAGAAAAGCAGCTTTGTCCAAACTAAAAACGATTAAAGAAAGTGGTAAAAGGAATGAATAAATAGTGAAGAAATATTATTCTGGCTATATAGATCTTGATTGCAAAAGTGATTACGGTGAGCAACCTTATAGAGGTAAATATTTTTCTATTTATTTTGACACTCCAAGAGAAGAGAAAAGTCATACTACTTGCGGAAGTCAAGATGCCAAAGGAAATTACATTGAAAAAATATGCAAGGAAGCAATAATCCAAGTAAACAGCATTGAAAATGCAATAAAAGTTGTGGAATTAATTAGTGCAGCTTTAACTCTATTAAATGCAAAATTATATGAAGCAGATCGTACTTCAATCTTGCCATTTTTACCGGAAGAGAGGAAGCTTATGGCACGGGAGTTTATGTTAGAAGAAGAGATGATAGGCAGTAGAATACTGGTTATTCCTCAAGTTTTGTTAGCATGTAAAATTGCCTGCAAGGCGTCTTTCAGGAGAGCTTATTATAATGCCTTATTAAAATATCAACTTGGAAATTATTTATATTCTATTAATCCAACTGATTTAGATCCGTCTCATTCTCCTTATTACAAGCTTTCACCTTTTCCTTCGGATTATTTAAAGTTTGCTTATGCCATTATTGCGTTCTATTCGGTTATAGAGGAGTTAGGATTGGAGATTAGAGCAAGCGAAAAAAATCCAAGTTTTATTAATGGGGAATGGAACCCAACTGTTAGAGAAGATTTAGAAGAAAGATTAAAAAAGGGTGGAATAAATACAAGAGAATTATTTAGCTGGAGTTTAAGGTCAACACCTACAAATATTGAAAGACATTTGCTCAAAAGTGGCAAATTGAAGCCTATTAAAAAATCTTCCTGGGCGAGAAGTTCTGTTAGAGACTCTGAGATAGAGTTAGTTGACGCCATATTATTAGTAAGCAACTTAAGAAGTAAAATTTCATCACATAAATTTAGGAAATCCGTTGAATTTCTTTCTATTTATGACGTAAGTAACGCTAACTACTTAGCGAGAAGATTGCTTAGGGAAAGATTGGGGTTTTGGCGGTAAAAAATTATAAAAGGAAGAAGAGAATATGAATCCAATTATTAAACTAATTGCAAATGCACAGCCTGGAGAAAAGAAGTTTGTTCTATTTGCGGGTGCGGGAGTATCAAAAGACGCTGAGGTACCAACTGCTTGGGATTTAATGCTTAAGACCGCAAGCCTACTTTACGCAGCCGAAAATAATGAAATAAAGGAAGGTGTTAACTATGAAGAGTGGTTTCTAAATAGCAATTATGCAAAAATGAGTTACTCAGAATTAATTAAAGAGCTTTATCCAAAATACCCTGCTCAACAGGATTTTCTTCAGCAATATTTGGGTAGCAAAAAACCCGGAAAAGTACATGAATTAATTGCAGAATTAGCAAGGAGAGAGATTATCAGAGCAATTATTACTACAAATTTTGATCACTATATTGAAGATGCATTAAAAGAAAAAGGGTTGGATATACAAGTTATTTCTACAGAAGAAGATTTAACAAATTCGGAGCCGCTAATACAGTGTAAGAAAGTGAGGATTTACAAACCACATGGAGATTTAGGAAAAGGTAAGTTGAGAAATACACCTGTAGATTTAGAGAGATTACCCCAACAAATTGAAGACGAATTAGTTAGAGTTTTGAGCGAGCATGGAGTTATGGTTCTTGGTTACTCAGGTAGAGATAAAGATATGCAAAAAGTATTCGAAAAAAGAAATTACAACTATTATCAGCTGTTCTGGATAAATCCAAAGCCCCCGGAAGGGGAAATGAAAAATATATTGGAAAGTAAAGGATATGAATATATTGAATGTACAGGAGCAAGTCAATTTCTGGAGTATTTCTTTGATTTATTAGAGAGGGTAGACGAAATAGCACCAACTATTGGCTCAGGACCTACTATTGTTGATTTAGAAAATGCCCTTTCTTCTAATGAAAAAGTATCTGCCGCTCGGTTTTCAGATTTTCTTGAACGTATATTTAAAGACTTGGAACAAACAAAACCTGATTTCTCAAAATTTGAAGAAATAGATGACGCTATAGTTGACCAGATACAAAGAGGATTGCAAATCTCTTATGATTTTATCTCCGCTGGATTGTTAGCAGCCAAGTATGATAATTTAGAAGTTATTAAGACCATATACAATTATTTTGGCAACTTTTTGAAGTTGTATGAACCTCCTACTGCAAGCACTTATAGACCAATTGATTATGACGGTTTCAAATTTTTAACATATGAAATGTTTGTATCGTTTATTGCAGGACTGATAAAATATGAGAGATGGGAAGCTATTGACAATGTACTTTCAGAAGATCTTTTTGTTGATAAGGTATACGATAGTAGCTATAAGTCTTTTGTGCGTGTCAGTGAAAGCATGCAATCATTAGACGAAATAAGAAATAAAAGACTACTTCTTAAAAGGGTAAGTGTAGTGGCAGATTTCATCAAAAGTAGATTCAGTGAAAGTAAACTTTCTAAACTTGTTACATTTAAAGAGTTTGTTGAAGCAGACTATTTCCTTTTTGTTAGAAGTGTGTGCAATTTAGAAAATACAAATGATTTTTATAATATATGGTATCCGCAAAGTTTTGTTTACTTGAACTGGGTACCAAGGTATATTGTAATGGCTGAAAGCAAAGCGTTCTTAGATAAATTATCTAAAGCTATTGGTTTTGATAATAATAAAGACTTTATCATTAAGCTAAGAGAGAGACATTCTTTGATAGTGAAGTATGCTGAAATACCGGCATCTTTTACCGATCCTCTCTGGAACTATGATTTTGGTAAATTAGGTAGCCGAAAATAAAGTTAATACAAGCCGCATGTAGGAAGAGTGTATACTGATTGAATAATTGATAGAGATGATATGTAGTTAAAGCGGCCAAATGGGTTTTTCATAAACAATGTTCAAAGACTTCAAAGACCATTTAGGAGTGCGCTGCAAGTCAAAATATCAAATACAAAACTACAAAGACAATTTACTTATACTCGACTTTGTCACTTTAAAAAATGAAATTATTATTAATTAATATTTTAATGTAATTTATTTTAAAACGTGATCAACACAATTTTTAAGGATGAGATATGTAGACTATGTTAGTTTTATTGCTCTCTTCGGCATTTGTATGTGAATAAGCCTTATAAAGAGTTTGGCTTGGCTCCATAAATCTGGAAAATCTTTTCTCAAATTTTGTATTATGCCTTTTTATGCTTTCCATTAGTAAAATCTGCTCACAAAGATTGCAGGTTACAGAAGATTAAAAATGTTACCCATTCTTTCAGTTTCTGTCTGCATTCTTAAATGGTAACAAACTCAAATGAAACCTAATCTGAGTGATTCTTCAAACTTTTATTGCATTTGCTCTTTCAAAGTATCCAATTTGCATAATTCTTCAAATGTAATACAATGAAACAACTTAAATGTAGGAGGCA
>JAEMPV010000155.1 GCA_022759145.1 Caldisericum sp. | reverse complement strand
CAAACGAAGGAAAACCAATCCACGCAACGGATATTGAAATTGTAAAAAAATCAAGTATTAAAGGAAAACCTGTTGGTGGTAAACCGACAACAACTGCTGCAACCGGGATATTAGGCGCAACATGCACTGGCACAAAATACGCTATAGTGATTGGGATAAATGACTATCCAGGAGATTCAAGCGACCTACAGTATTGCGTTGCGGATGCAGAGAGTATGAAGCAAGCATCAACGGGAAAATATGGATATCCAGAAGGAAACATTGTTTTCTTAACAAATGGGAATGCAAACAGGGCAAGCATCGAAAGTGCAATAACGAGCCTCAAAGCAAAAGTAGGAAAAGATGACGAAGTTTTCTTCTTCTTTAGCGAACACGGTGCCAAAGGGAAGGCAGATGACGGAGACAACGAAAATATTGATGAATCAATCGTGATCTGGGAAAACGATGGCAATTTTGATTATCTTTGGGACGGCGAACTAAAGCAACTTTTTGATGGCTTTGCTACAAACAGGATTATTTTTGCTTTCGACTCTTGCCTTTCTGGCGGAATGACTGATCTTGCTTTAACAGGAAGAGTCATAAATATGGCATGTTCAGAGTCTGGCGTAAGTTATGAGTTTTCAGATCTCGGGCATGGTCAATTCACCTATTATTTCGTTGTGGAAGGAATGATTAGTGAAAAAGCAGACACAAATCCTAAGGAAGGAAAAATAACTGTTGAAGAAGCTTTTGACTACACAGCCTCAAACTGTGTTTACCAGAAGCCCACCATTTCAGACCAATTTCAAAACGATTTATTGCCGTAAATAAAAAAGCCCTGATTTTAAGCGCAGGGCTTTAAGTATTTTATGTTTCGCTTTAGCAATCAAGATAGAGTTCTACTTCGTATGGGTGAGGACGCGCATTTACTTCATTTGCGTCTTTCAATTTGCTTTCGATCCACACATTCACAAAACGCCTATCAAAAATACCATTATTAGTGAGGTATTTATTATCACTTGAGAGATTTGTAAGTGCTTCTTCGAGGTTTTTTGGAAGCATAATTGCACTGTCTTCGCTATCAAGATTCTTTGCTTTAAGGTTTAAACTATTTTCGATACCATCAATTCCTGCAAGAAGCATTGCCGACATTGAAAGGTAGACATTTCCTGTAGCATCAGGTGGTCTAAACTCAATTCTCTTTTCAAGAGGATCTTTAACATAAACAGGAATTCTTATTGAAGCTTTTCTGTTTGAGAACGAGAAAAATGCCCTATTGGGTGCCTCGAAACCAGAAAAAAGTCTTTTGTAGGAATTTGTTGAAGGGTTTGTAATTGCAAGAAGCGATGGAGAGTGAATAAGCAAACCAGCAATGTAAGAAAGGGCAGTTTCCGTCAATTCAAAACCCTTTGACTCATTTTCGAAAAATGCGTTCAACCCATCCTTAAGAAGAACCTGATGGAAATGCATTCCTGATCCTGCCTCATTGTAAAGAGGCTTTGGCATAAAGGTTGCAACAAAACCATTTTCAAACGCAAGCATTTTAATAAAATATTTTGCTAACTGTCCCTGGTCACCGCTTTCAAGAAGTCCTTTTAATTGGACCTCGATCTCCATCTGTCCTGCACTTCCGTTTTCATGGTGATGATATCGAACACTTATACCTGCATTTTCAAATATCATAGCGAGTTCTGACCTGAAGTTATAAAGGCGATCTTTGGGAGGGATCGCATGATAACCCTTCGCCTTTCTTATTTCATAGTTCCAATCAAATGGGTTATCCTGTGTATAGAAACCCGCCTCTTCTGATTCTATTTCATAGTAAGCTATATTCTCTGCATTCTTGCATCTAACCCTATCAAAAACATAAAACTCAAATTCTGGTCCCCACATGCTTTTATCTGCATACGGCTTTTCTTTTAGAAAATTCTCGGCCTTCATTGCAATATATCTAGAATCAAATGGATGCGGGGCACCATCAGGAAGATAAATGCTACCAAAGAAAGACAAGGTTTTAACATCAAAAAATGGGTCAATAAACCCTGTTTCTAAATCCGGAAATAGCGCAACATCGCTTTTCTCGGCTTTTGCAAATCCAGGGATTGAAGATCCGTCTACCCCTATACCTTCGCTTACTGCCTTTTTTAAGGTACTCGAGGGAATTGTAATGTGATGAAGCCCACCGAAAAGATTAGTAAACTTAATGTCAATCTGTTTTACCTCATTCTTCTGTATGAACTTTTCAACATCGCTAATGTTTTCAAATTTAAGCATAAAGCCTCCTATCTATCTAACAAATTATATTAGGAATGAAAAATAAACAAAATTTTAAAAATTGATTTATTTAAGTGATTAACTTACAGTTTAACTACTTCTCCTTTGTTCATCATTGATAAGAAAGTGAGCATATAGTCTCTAAGGTGTCTTGTGATAAGGAAATTATTCTTTATATGTTCTCTTCCGTTTCTTCCAAGGTTGTATGCAAACTCAGGCGCCTGGATTAACTGCTTTATCCAGTAGGCTGTCCCCTCGACCGTTAATGTTAAAATTCCTGAAAATTTATGGGTTATTTGAAGCGGAATGCCACCAACTGCAGACGCAATAACCGGCTTAGCTTTCCAGAGAGCCTCGGCAACCGTAAGCCCAAAACCTTCTCTCAAGGACTTTTGCAGGATAACAGTCGACCCTCTTTGAAGTGCGTTTATCTCAATATCAGAACCAGGTGGAAGAAGGAGCACATGTATATCCGGGTCGGATGATGCTCTGTCCATAACTTCTGCTAAAACCTTCTCTCCTTCTGGGTCGTCAGTTGCACCACCACCCGCCAAAATCAACTGACAATCTATGTGCTTTTTTACCAGTTTATATGCTTCGATTACGCCTATAGGGTCCTTCAAGTAATCAAACCTTGAAATCTGAGTAATTATTGGCTTCCCCTTATCAATATTGAACCTTTCAAAAACTGCATTTATCTCGTTGCCTGTAAGTTCCCTATTTTTGTCGCTCAGAGGATCAATGGAAGGAGATATCAATACTTGCGGAATCCTAAGTTCTCTTGCAAAAGCAGGTGCAGAAAACACAGCCGTATCGTAAGATTCAACATAGTTTTTCAAAAACTGCCATACAAATTCCTTGGGCCTCGAGAAGTCGATATGGCAACGCCACAGCCACAACGCACTGAAATCTTTTTTCTTCTCAACCAGCGCAATAGGCTGTGGGTCGTGAATGAAAATAATATCTGCATTACTATTTAGAACACCAAAATTCTTTCTATTAACATGTAGAAAGTAGTCAAACTCTTCATTGGTTATTTCAACAGAGACACCATGCAATGCATTGTGCATCTTTTTTGTGATGGTGAAAAACCTATCGTCTCCTTTTATTACATCCCACTCTGCACTTATTCCAAGCTCTCTTAGAA
>JAEMPV010000154.1 GCA_022759145.1 Caldisericum sp. | reverse complement strand
AGAGAATAAAAATGAGCGACATTGTTTATCCTGTTGTTGTAGAAAATCTGAGTAAAATCTATCCCAATGGGACAAAAGCATTAGATAATGTGAGTGTTAGTATAGATAGAGGCATTACATGCGTAGTAGGTCCAAATGGGGCTGGCAAAACAACTTTGCTTAAAATATTAGCTACTCAAATGAAATATACAAGTGGAAAAGTAGAAGTGCTCGGATATGATGTAGAAAGAAAAACAAACGAGATAAGAAAAGGGATTGCGGTAGTTCCGCAGGAAAGCATGCCTGTTAATGAGCTAACGCCTTTCGAACACGTTTACTATTATCTACTGTCAAGAGGTGTTGAAAGGAATATTGCAAGAAAAAATACTGAATATACATTGCATAAACTTGGTTTATGGAATATAAAAGACAAACTTACTATTTCTCTTTCAGGCGGTATGAAGCGGAGAGTTTTAATAGCAATGGCATTGGCAACGAGAGCCCCACTTATTTTATTAGACGAACCAACTATTGGCCTCGATCCAATTTCAAGAAAAGAGACTTGGGCTCTCATTTCTGAGATTAAGGAAGATGGCACAAATCTTATCATAACCACACACTATATGGAGGAAGCCGAAGCATTGGGGAACGAAATGATTGTGATAAATAAAGGGAAAATACTGGCAAGAGGAACCGCTGAGACACTCAAGAAAAATTTACATTTTGATAAAAAAATAGCTGTGGAGAAGGGGATTGAAAAAGAATTCTTAGAGCATTTTGGAAAGGTAGTACCTTATGGAAACTTCTATTTTCTCTATCCAGAGGACTTAAATGTTGCTGTAAATAACCTTTTAAGTAAAAACATTAGTTTTCAGATTATGTCCCCATCTCTTGAAGATGTTTTCATGGAGATAATAGGGAATAATGAAAAGTAAAATAAGACAGTTGTATGGGATAACTGCATTTTATGCGACACCTATTGTTAAAAGGAACTGGATCTGGATGCTTACATCTCTTATTATGCCTTTTTCGTTTTTTGTGATGTTTTACTTTATTGGTGGAAAAGATTTAAGTATGCAAGCACCAATTGGAGCACTTGCTGTTTTATCTTTTAATGCAGGCCTTGTGAATCTCCCACAATATATGCTTATGAGCAAATTTCGTAAGCTTCACTATTATTTTGTTTCTGCACCTATTTCTCCTGTATTATACAATGCTGCTATTGCTCTTGCTATGCTTATCCCTATGATACCTGACTTGATTGTTATGATAATTTTGTGTTACCTCTTAGGAGCTCGTTTCTCAATCGTAGGTATTGTATTACATATTTTGGTCATTTTACTCACATGGGCAGTAGGAAGTTTGCTTGGATTTTATATAGGAACAATGGTTAGCAATGCTATGTATATAAGTGCAATTGCGAATACAGCAGGTCTTTTATTAGAAACTCTTCCCCCAGTCTATTATCCTTTAAATTATGTCTCTTTTGCATGGAAAGATGTCCTTTTGCTCATTCCTACTGTGAGCGCCGCGCACTTAATGAGATGGTCTATGGAAAGTATAAAAATACCAAGAGTGGAAGCAATATACGCTTTTATTGTCTTGTTCGTTTACATCTTGGTTTTCATTATTTTGGTACAAAGAAAGGCTGAATGGATGGAGCGTTAAATCCTTTTAGGAAGAAAGGATTTATATAGAATAACAGAACCGTATGTCTCTCCAGAGACAAAATAGCCTGCTCTATCATAAAAACAACAGTCCTTTAAAGCCGTAATATCAATCAATACTGGTGTTATTTTAATATTTTTGCAAGAATTTCTTCAATTGATCCTCTGGGGATGCTTATCTTTCTTGCTACATTATTATGTACAGACTCATAAAACTCCCCTTCAATAGGCAACATATCAATAGAATATACTTATTTTTATATTTTTTTGTTCAACCCAACTTTGTCAACTATAATCTGTAGAAATTGTGTATTAATCAATGGTTGATAGTATTTTTATGTTGAGGCGTATGCACTACAAATTATTTTGTAGGAAGAGAAATTTTGTAGTGTTCCCTAAATTAGGTGACTGCACACTCTTTTATCTTTACCTCCGATTGTGTAAGAACTAAAAATTTCCAGCATCCTATCAATAATCTACTCAAAAAACCGCTTAAATTTCAACGGAAAGGACCTCAAAGGTAAAAAGAAGTATTAGCTCGATCTCTACGTCATGTCCTAGATGTATTTTGGGGCGTTTCAGAGAATATTTTTGTCCAAATACCAGGCTAATGAGATATCAGACACAAACTGTATGAAAAGAGTAAGTTTGCAATTTTTCAGAAAAGTACCAAACTTTTATTGGTGATAAAAATCGCTTAATCGATGCCCTTATTTGAAATGAATGTAAAAATGAAAATAAAGAACTTTTTGTAAAAAATAGGAAGATACTGCATTATTTATGAAGAGGGAGTAAGGTTAATGCTTTAAACAAGATGAGCAAGTCATTTGCAAAGATCCGTAGGAATTTTATCTTACTTGCCGTCTTTAGTATAGCAATGGGAGCTCTTGAGGGAATAATTGTCACTTATCTTAGACAGATTTACTACCCTAAGGGATTTGATTTTCCTTTAGTCCTTTTTCCACCACGCATGTTTTTATAGAAGAGATAAGAGAAGCTTCCACAATTCCTTTTTCTCATTCCCGTATCCTGGGTAGGTCCTGTACTTACTCCAATCATCTGTTCTTTAACAATGATACTCATAGCTTTTAGCATAGTTGGTTTACAACAAAAAGGCTACAAATTAACAATAAGACTATCAGAGTATATGTTAGGTATTGTAGGTGCTTTTATAATTTTTAACTTTCATGTGGGATTATTCCAAAATTATTATCGAGGAAGGTTTTCATTCAAATTTCTTAACCCTGACAAAAAACGAACATTTGCGGCAAATAATTTCACGATATAAACCAACTCACTACAACTGGTACCTATTTGCTCTTGGAGAAATTCTTATTCTATGTGCTCTTGCACTGGTAGTTAGGCGGACAAAATCAAGCTTTCACCACTACTAAGGAATTCAAACAAGATTAAATGGAATCATAGAAAAGTGTGTATAACATTAGCTAAAAAGTACAGACATAAATTTGAGTAGACTCTAAAATATTTTCTAAAACTCATCCTTTAACTTCTCTATAAATTGTGCGCAAATATTCTTAGAATGTCAAAGCCAAAAGGAATTAATACTATTTTGCTTGTCTAATCCTTTTGTTGAAATTTGAGGTTTTTCAAAGGGAGTTTCATATGTTTCTTAACTTGTTCAGCGGCTGTATTTAAAGTTTTTTAAATTAGGAAGGTGTATTGAAAGTATTTTCTTTTTTGATCCTGTCAACAGGGTCAATATGCGCTGTTACATTGTATGCATTTGCAACTGCCTGTACTTTTTCTTCAACTGCTGTTGCGATGTTGTGCCCCTCTTCTACAGACAAATCGTCCTTTACTTCAACATGAAGTGAAATTATTTTGTTGGTAACGTAGTCATGCACATAAATTTCATGGACATTTACAACGCCCGGTATCGATAAAGCGGCAGCCCTTATTTTTTCTATGAGGTTTGGATCAGGAGCCTCGCCAATAAGGGTGTTTGAAGAACTTATTAAAAGTTCGATCGCAACCCATGCTATAAGCAAAGCAACACCCATTGCAAGGACCCCATCAATTCTATATATGCCAAATTTTGAGGAAATAAGACCTACTGCGACAATTATTGTTGCTATAGCGTCCGTCCTGTGGTGCCAAGCATCTAAATGAGTGAAGAGGAATTAATCATTTTCCCAAGTAATATTGAGAATTGAGCCATCCATTCCTTAAATAATGCTGAAAATATTAAAACAATAATTATTGCAACATTAAACTCTACTTTCTCAGGTTTAAGAATTCTTAAGAATGCCGATTTGCCTAAGTCGTAAGAAACTACTGCAAGGAGCAATGCAATGAAAAAAGTGCCGAGAACCTCAAACCTTCCATGACCGAAAGGATGCTCTTTGTCAGGGGGTCTTTCACCAACTTTAAACCCCACAAGGACAACTATTGAAGTTAAAACATCTGAGAGAGAATGCCAAGCGTCTGCTATGAGCGAAAGGCTGTTAAGAAAAGTTCCTGCAACGAATTTAAAAATAAAGAGAATTATATTCCCTATAATACTTACCCAGGCTTCAAGGTAGCCAATGTTTTCCCTTGTCTCTTTCTTAACAAAAATTTTTAGTAACCAGTTATTAAATCGTTCAAAAATTTGCACAGTAGAAATTATACTTTTATTGTCTTTCGAGTCAATAGTTTGTGAAATTATTATCGTAAAAGGATGTATGATTTTATATCGGAGGATTGAACAATAATCTTATAAATCAATGAATATTTAATAAATGTCAAATTTTCCTTGAAATTTTGCTATTTTTGTTATAAGTGCTAAAATAAATCTTGGCAACTTACGATTTTATAAAGGAGGCAATTATGAAATGGGTTACAAGAGCACATGTGCATGTTGATAGGGTTGCATGTCCCTGGCTTATAAAAAGGTTTATTGATTCAGAGGCTGAGTTCTTATTTGTTGCACCATCAATGGTAAAGAAAATAGCAGAAGAAACAGGAGCAATTCCGTTTGACGCAGAAGGTGTGGAGTTGGGGCACAGAGACGGACACTGTAGTTTTGTTACAATCCTGGAAAAATATGGTTTGAAAGACCCCGTTCTTAAAAGAATGGCAGATATTGTTAATGCGGCAGACACTGGTAATCTCGATACGAATCCCTATGCGCCTGGGCTTGAAGCGATTGCCTCTGGCTTTTCGTTAATGTTTCCTGATGACTACGAAAATCTTGAAAGGCAATTTCTGGTTTATGATGCACTGTATGCGTTTTTAAAATTGAAATTAGCAAAGGAAAATAGCAAATAAATATGAACTCAACAAAAGAGCCTCTTTTAAAAAGAATAGTTGATTTTCTTGGCTTGAATAAAACAATAATCACCATGCTCATAATGGTAATATTCCTTGGGCTTGGTGAGAAAATGGCAGAGAGGTTTCTGCCGCTTTACATTGTTGCGGTAGGTGGCTCTTCTGCATTTGTTGCATTTTTAAACGGAATGGACAACCTGCTGGGTGCACTCTATGCATTCCCTGGAGGGTATCTAAGCGACAGGATTGGCTACAAGAAGTCATTAATAGTTTTTATAGTAATGGCAATGATTGGATACCTTATTGTCATAATCTTCCCGGGATGGAAGGCAGTGCTTATTGGCGCAGTTTTCTTTATTTCCTGGAGTGCAATTTCGCTTCCTGCTATTATGAGCCTTGTTTCTAAATCCGTGAAGAAAGAAAAGCAAACGATGGGAGTTTCTCTCCATTCCCTTGTAAGAAGGATACCTATGGGGCTCGGTCCAATACTTGGTGGAGCACTCATAGGAGTTTATGGGACTGTTATCGGTGTAAAGATTGCTTTTTTGTGTGCGCTTATCCTTGCACTTGCATCTATCTTCTTTATTAGAAAATATATGGCAGAAGACCCTTCAATTAAAGGGAAAGGGATGAGCCTAAAAGAGACTTTTTCAGGGATTAACCCAGACCTCAGGGTATTGCTTGTATCTGATATTTTCATCCGGTTCGCCGAGCAAATACCATATGCATTTGTTGTAATATGGGTTGTTAATAACCTTCATTTTAGTGCACTTCAATTTGGTTTACTTACAGCAATTGAGATGACAACCGCAATGCTTGTGTATATACCGATTGCGTACCTTGCGGATAAGTTTGGCAAGAAGCCTTTTGTTGTAATAACATTTATCTTTTTTACAATCTTTCCTCTTATTATCTACTATTCAAGGACTTTCGAAATGCTTGTTGTTGCATTTATAATAAGGGGATTGAAAGAATTTGGTGAACCCACAAGAAAGTCTCTCATACTCGACCTTGCACCAAATGATGCAAAGGCATCGACATTTGGCACATACTATCTTATTCGTGATGTAATTGTGTCTATTGCGGCATTTTCAGCAGGGTTTTTGTGGAACATTAGCCCGAAGGTAAACTTTATGACGGCGTTTGGTTTTGGCATTTTGGGGACATTGATATTCCTTTTCTTTGGGAAAGAGAAACGCCTCACCTAATTTCTTTTCTCATTCGATATTGAAAATTCCAAATTTGATTAAAGAACATCTTCGGATGCCATCATTGAAAAAGGGAGGCGAGCCTCCCCAACTTCACATAAAACCCTTTTAAAACTAAAGTTATAACTTAAACAGCCCGCTTAATGCTTGTTTTACTTTTTCGAAGTTTTTGTTAAACTGAAACACTCTTTTCTCTTACAAATAGAATTGTAATTCTTTCATATTCTCTTCACAATCCTGTCCTATACTCAGATAGTAGTAGAAATTAAAAATTTACTTTAGGAGATAAAAATGAAAAAATTTACATGGCTTTTAGTGGGAGTTTTAGGAGTAGCAGTTTTATTTGGTAGTATTTCTTTGGTTAGTGCAGGGACAGGTAATGCCACTGCAACGAGAAACGGAGCAGGCAGAGCCCAGGGTGTAGCAATTGGGACCAGGTTTGAAAACTTTGAAACTGACATTGCAAACTATCTTGGAATTTCAGTTGAAACACTCCAGGCAGAAAGAGTTGGAGGCAAGTCTCTTGCAACAATTGCAGTAGAACATGGAAAAACTGAAGATGCTTTAATACAGTTCATTGTGTCAAAGAAAACCTCTTACTTACAAGACCTTTTGTCACAGGGTAAGATTACTCAAACACAGTACGATAATGCTGTAAAAACACTTACCGAAAGAACAAAAACAATGGTAGAAAGAACAGAGACTGGAAAGCCAAATTTTGCAGGTTCTAACGGAAACACCCAGGGCAATATGCAAAGAGGTATGGGCTATGGAAGAAGAGGGGCAGGAAATGGCACCTGCATCAACACCACAACAAATCCGTAAAATTTAGACAATCGATATGAGAGGCAGGGTTAAGCCCTGCCTCTTTTGTTTTTATGAAACTTCAACAATGTATGGGTATGTCGGAAACAAAATTTGAGATGTTTTTAAATAAATCCTGTACAAGCCTGGTTTTGCCTCTTCGTCTATATCTACAGGACCAAGGATAATTTCAGGGTGTTCATCGGGAAACGCAGAATTTTCATTCTTTATAAGTGCAAAGTGCCTTATCTTTATTGTTGTAACATCATCTCCTGAGTAAAATACCGTTTCGTAATTGTAAGGATATCCTTCTGTTGTTGGTTCAGGATAGAGGAGGAAACTTACTTCCCCAATATTCCCCAATGCCTTTGCAGGATTTAAATCAAAAACAAGTTCAACACTTTCTCCCCTCTTAACTTTTTTAGGTATAGCAGATTTTATGTTTTTAAATAGGTCAGGGTTTGTCTCGATGTAGTTTGCAATAAGCGAATCAGTTTCAAATGATTTGGAGAGTTTATAACCATCGCTTCTCTTTATGAGGTAGAAAACCATAAATGTGTCTTTTTCTTGAGCAGGGAAAAGAGCCTCTTTTCCTTTTTGGGTTGGCTTAAGGTTTAGTTGCGTTACAATCTCCACTTCATCAGGGCTATTCCCGAGATTTACAGGGTCGCTTATGTGTTCAATAGATATCTCTACATATCTATCATTAATTTTTGAGTTTGTGAGTTTTTCTAAAAGTCCAATCCCCGGCCATACAATTGCAAGTTTTGAATCGGCAAGAGCAAAACTCTTCGAGTAGTTACCATCGTTTATGCAATTAAGATAAGCATTCACAACGCTTTTAGGGTCGAAATTATTAAGTGTCACCTCATTAGAAGTCTTAGCGCAGGAGGTAAATAATAATACTATCACCAATAATGTTAATAACATCTTTTTCATATTATCACCCCCTATTATTTTATTCCCAAAAAATATTTACAAAAAATTTCTGTAAAAGATTGTTTTGATGTATAATATTTGGCTGGGGTAAAAATGGAAGAGCGCACAAGAATTGGTTTAAAGTCAGTCCGTATAGCAATGGCTGTGAATACATTCCTTGCTATCTTGAAAGTGGTGCTTGGCATCGTTGCAAATTCTATTGCTCTTATTGGCGATGGACTCGACACAACCGTAGATGTCGTTAAAAACATAATCGTATATAAAGGGACTGAAATTGCAGCAAGACCTCCTGATAGTGAACATCCCTATGGGCACGGCAGAGCTGAGACAATCTCCTCAAGCATTATTGGGGTTTCTGTTGTTCTTGCAGGAGCCTTTGTTATGTACGAAGCAATCGCAAGATTTGGCAAAACCGAAGCCCAGGACTTACTAATGATGATTGGTGCTTCAGTAAGTATCATAGGTAAAATATTTCTTTCGGTATATATGTCTATTGTTGGAAAAAGGACCTCAAACCAGGCGCTTATTGCAAATGCCAAGGATTATTTTGGGGATATCCTCTCATCGGTTTCGGTTCTCCTTGGAGGAATTCTCATAAGTATAACCCACAAAAGTTACTTTGATAGCATTGCATCATTTATTGTTGCCTTGATTATTATCTATATGGGGTACGATATTTTGAAGCCTGCAGTATCGGAAATAATGGAAGAAACCGATGAAAATGTTGCAAAAGAAGTTGAGAAAATAATAAATGAGTTTGATAATATTTGTAATCCACACCAAATTCGTGTTAGGAAACTTGGCTCTTATTATGTTGTTGACTTACACCTTGAATTCCCAAAGAATATGACTGTAGAAGAGGCTCATTCTATTGCAACCAAAATTGAGAAGCGCGTAAAAGAGAATGTCGAGAACTTAACAGAAGTTATTATCCACATTGAACCCTGCGGAGAAGGATAGTTAGTTAAGTTTATATAGGAGGTGATTTTTATGAGCATTAAGAATTACCTCAAATTGAAAGATCCCGAATATGTTTCTGAGAAAATAGCAAATTTTGTAAGAGAATATGTTGAGAAGCGTAATGCAAATGGCGTAATTTTTGGATTAAGCGGGGGCGTTGATTCTGCACTTGTTGCATTTTTGTTGAGGAAGGCACTTCCTAAGGAGAAAATCCTTGCGCTTTTTATGGGTGAAAGGGACACACATCCCGAAAGTTTGAAACATGCACGCCTTGTTGCAAACGAACTTCAAATCGAACTTAGAGAGGTAAATATCACAGGAATCTTAAGAAAGATTGGCGTTTACGCTCTTGAACCTCAAACTCTCATTTTCCCAAGGAGTTTTCAGGAGCGTTATGCAAGAAATAAGTATTTAAGAAACCAGGATGAAAACGAGACTGCGTTTTTAAAGTCACTTAAGGGTGGAAGTGGCAACATCGAGATAATGAAGGGAAATGCATTTTTGCATACAAAACACAGGGTAAGGGCAGTCCTTTTGTACTTCTATGGCGAACAGATGAACTATATTGTTGCTGGATGCTGTAATAAAACTGAAAAACTTACAGGCTATTTTGTCAAGTATGGCGATTCTGCATCTGATATTGATCCCATTGCAGATTTGTACAAGACGCAGGTTAGGGAACTTGCAGGGTACTTGGGTGTGCCAAAGGAGATTATTGACAAGCCTCCATCACCTGACCTTGCACCAGGCATAACTGACGAATTTGCACTTCAGATGCCTTATGACAAGATTGATGTGATACTATATGCACTTGAA
>JAEMPV010000153.1 GCA_022759145.1 Caldisericum sp. | reverse complement strand
TAATAATTATATCAAAAAACAAAAAATTTCATATTTTAAACAAATTTGAAGATACAATATAATATTGTGGTATGAACTTAATAGTTGGGCTTGGAAATATTGGAAAAGAGTACGAAGGAACCCGCCATAATGTGGGCTTTATGGTTATTGATGAACTTTCAAAAGTATGGGGCATAAAGGTAAATATTGCAAAATTTAACGCACTTATTGGGAAGGGAATAGCAAAAATAGATGGTGGAGAGTTCAATGTCATTTTAGCAAAGCCACTCACATATATGAACCTCTCTGGAAGGGCTGTTAAGCAACTTATGGATGGCTTCCTTATACCACCTTCAAATACAATTGTTATTCACGACGACCTTGACCTTCCATTGGGGACAATCCGTATAAAAATTGGCGGGTCTGATGCAGGACATAAAGGCGTTCGCTCTATAAAGGAAGTTGTAGAGGACCCTGTTATAAGAGTGCGTATTGGTATTGGACGCCCTGAAAGAAAAGAGGATGTTGTTTCTTTTGTCCTCGAGGAATTTACATTTGACGAAAAGCCTGTAATTAAGGAAGCAATTAAAAACGCAGTAAAGGCAATCGAAACAATCATAAAAGATGGCGTTCCCGAAGCTCAAAGGCAATTTAACAGATGAGATTAAAAAATATTCTTTCACAGGGAGAGTTACAGTACATTCTCTTCATTAAAAACGAGCCTGTTGTCCGCATAAGAAACACATTTCCCGAAGTGCTTGAGGCTGTTTTAAACGAGATTTCCTCTCAAAAAATTGTCGTATGCAAAGACACCGAGTCGCTTAAAAAACTTGCAAAAACCTTTAAAGACGCACTTGTAATAGACGACTTTTCCAATTATCCTTTCGAAGTAAATTACGCACCAGTTGAAGTAGCACTTTCAAAAAAGAAATTACACACCCAGGATAGTAGCCTTATCCTCACCACAATAAACGGCATTTTTGATTATGTTCCATCGTTAGAAACCGCAAAAACGCTTACCCTTGAGAAAGAGAACACAATAAAAAGAGAGTATCTTTTACAAACGCTTGCAGATTTTGGATTTAAAAGGGTTGAGGAAATTGAGGCAAAAGGTGAATTTTCTGTTAAAGGAAGCGTAATCGATATATATGCATTTGATTATGAAAAGCCCGTAAGAATCCAGCTTGATTTTGACAAAATTGAAAAAATCTCGTTTCTGAATGAAAACCTCCTCACCGAAGAGGAAGTTACAAGAATCGAAATCTCAAGTCTTGTAATTTTCACAAAAGAAGAGTTAAATACAATCGAAAAAGAAATCGGAAAGATAAAAGATAAACTAATATTGGAAGTTCTTGAGAAAGACTTTAACGAACTAAAGAAAACAGGGAACTTTGGAATAAATTTCTTCTCCCAGTTCCTGAAAAATGGAAAGTTTCTTCCACAAAGGACACTTCTTGACTTTGTATCAAACAAAACTCTTGTCCTCTACGATATTAATATCGACAAATACTTTGAAGAGTTTGAGGAGTTTGCAAACGGCGAAAAAGAAACCTACGGCGCATTTATAAACTTCGATACTGTAAAAGATGGTTTCTTTAGCATAAGCCCTCAAAAACTTGTAGAATTCGGAAACTTCCTTGAAAACGCAATTGACTTTAAGGTAAAAGAAGTTCAAGAAAGTTTTCTTATGTTCGGCAATTTAAAGGATATACTCCTCAAAGAAAAAGAGACCCGTCCAGTCCTCATAAAAACAGAAAATATAGAAAGGGTAAAGGAAATCCTTTCTGCATACGAAATCTCTTTTGAATACGGCTTGAAAGATGAAAAGGGTATATTTGTTGAGGAAGGTTTTTACGAAAAGGGAATTGATGCTGAAAAAATCCTTGTCCTTACCGATAGAGAACTCTTTTACCATATTGAAGGAAAGAAACCGAAAAAGATCATCTCATCAAAAGAAATAGTTTCCCTTGAAGAGTTAAAAGATGGCGACCTTGTCGTCCACAGGGACTTTGGCATAGGTATCTTTAGGGGGCTTGTAAAACTTGGCGATACTCCCAAGGAATTCCTCCTTATCGAGTATAGAGATGGTGAAAAACTCTATGTCCCTCTTGAACGCATTGGTTTTGTTGAAAAATACATTGGAGATAGACGTGTTGTAACACTGAATACGCTAAGGGGAAACGAGTGGTCAAGGACAAAGGAAAGAGCAAAGGAATCCGCAAGGGAACTTGCAAAAAAACTCCTTCTAATACAGGCAAAAAGGAAACTTTACAAGCGCCCTCCCTTTAAGCCACACCCACAGGAAGAGCGCATTCTTGACCTCTCATTCCCATATGAACTTACAGAAGACCAGGCAAGGGCAATAGAGGAAGTATACCAGGATTTAGAAAGCGACGAACCAATGGACAGACTTATAGTGGGAGATGTTGGCTACGGGAAAACAGAGATTGCAATAAGGGCTGCCTTTAGAGTCGTGCTTAACCATAAAAAAGTGATGGTCCTTGCGCCTACAACCATTCTTGCGATGCAACACGAACGCACATTTAAAGAACGCCTTCACCTTTTCCCAATAAGAATCGAAATGCTTTCACGCCTTGCCGATAAAAAGAAGGAAAAAGAAATCTTAAAGGACTTAAAAGAAGGTAAAATTGATATTATAATTGGCACTCATAGGTTGCTTTCAAAGGATGTCGAAATTAAAGACCTTGGGCTTCTTATTATTGATGAGGAGCAGAAATTTGGCGTTAGGCACAAGGAGATTCTTAAGGAACTGAGGGCAAATGTCGATGTACTTACCCTTTCTGCAACCCCGATCCCACGAACACTATACACTTCTCTTATAAAACTACGACCCGTTTCGCTTGTTCTTACTGCACCTCCAGGTAGAATTCCTGTCAAGACTTTCTCAATACCTTTTAATATCGATGTTATGAAAAATGCAATCCTTTTTGAGTTAAAAAGGCACGGGCAGGTGTTTGTGGTCTACAACAACATTGAAAAAATCTATGGCTTTGCAGAACTCATAAAAAATCTTACAGGGGCAAGAGTTGGTGTTGCGCACGGCAAAATGGACAAAGAGGTAATTGAGGATGTAATGGTCGATTTCTACGAAGGGCAGATTGATGTCCTTGTTGCAACAACGATTATCGAAAATGGGCTTGATATACCGACAGTAAATACACTTATTGTTGTTGAGGCAGAGCACTTTGGACTTTCACAGATGTACCAGTTGAGGGGGCGAATCGGTAGGTCTTCAATACAGGCATATGCGTATTTCTTCTACACAGAGAAGAGCCTAACGGCGATTGCAGAGGAAAGGTTAGAGGCAATTCGGGAGTTTTCAGATGAAGGAGCAGGACTTAAAATTGCAATGAAAGACCTCGAGATAAGAGGCGCAGGAAACATCCTTGGAAAAGAACAGCACGGACACATAATTTCAGTTGGCTATAATATGTACCTTTCGCTTCTCGACCAGGCAGTAAAAGAGTTACAGGGCATTACCGTAAACGAAGTAAAGGAAGTCTCTGTGAGGCTCAATGAAAGTTACTACATAAAGGAATCCTACATACCGCTTAACGCAGAGCGCATAAACTACTACAGGCGGATTACTCAGGCAGAGTCAATTGAGGACTTACGAAAAATCGAAACCGAACTGTGGGACAAGTTTGGCTACCCACCAATTGAGGTAAGAAATCTCTTAACTGTTGGAGAAATAATGCTTTTTGCAAGGCAAATCCAAGCAAAAGAGATATACCAAGAAGGGAAGCGCGTCTTTATCATTATCGAAAGGACAAGCAAGATCACAGTTGACGACCTTATGCACCTCTCAAAGGTTGCAAAGAGCGTCCAGTTTGGAGAAGACTACATTTCATTTGAGGTTGCCTTCCCTTTACAGGACACACTAAAAGTGCTACACTTATTAAGTGGCTATGAAAAAGTTAAATAATTTTGTATTTGATACTACAATTGAAGAAAATGCAAGGTGCTTCGTAGTTATAGGAGAGAAAGTACCTTCCGAACTTACTGGAAAACTTGTTTTCAAATTTGGAAGCTATGACCTAATGGATATTATGCTTACGCTTTCTTATCTTGAAAAAGTAAAACTGCCTACGCAAATAATAGTCGAAAACGAAACCCAATTTTACAAAATTTTAGGCTACCTAAATATTTTTAAAGGGCTTGAAGTCCCAAAGGAAATTCTTGATAATGTCCCCGAAAGCGAATTTAATAAATTTAAAGAAATTGTCCCGTTTTTTCGAATCACAAAAGATATCGAAGCCTTTTACGAAACTTATCTTATGATTAAGACATTAAGAAAACTCTGCCCCTGGGACAGAAAGCAAACTCACGAAAGCCTCATTCCAGAACTTGTAGAAGAGCCACTCGAGTGTATTGAAGAAATTAAAAAGGAAAATCCAAAAGGAATCGAGGAAGAATTAGGCGATGTGCTCTTACAGATTTTGTTGCATGCAGAAATAGGAAACGAATCAAACGAATTTACCCTTAAAACAATCTCTGAAGGGCTTTTCAATAAGATGTACGAAAGGCACCCTCATGTCTTTAAGGACACCCGTGCAAAAACAGCCGATGAGGTTCTAAACGACTGGGAAAAGAACAAAAAGAAAAAGGCACACCTGAATATATCAAAAATCCTTGCAAGTTTTATAACAACAATTGACCTTCAGGAAGAGGCAAAATACATCGGGCTTGAATTCAGGAATGTAAACGAAATTTACGATAAAATCCTTGAAGAGTTAAACGAAGTAAAGACTGCAAAAGGCGACGGTGTCAAAGAAGAAATAGGCGATCTACTATTCTCGGTTATAAATCTTGCACGTTTTCTCAATATCGACCCAGCACATGCACTTTTTATTTCTTATGAGAAGTTTATGGAGAGGGTAAAGAAGTTTAAAGAGCTTGAGCCCTCAGAGAAAAAAGACATAGACTCAGCCTGGGAGAAGATTAAGAAAGATGAGTGATGAAGTTATAAGCAGAAAAACAATCATAAGGGACACAATCCTTGCAATCCTTGCAGGGCTTGTAGGGATACTTGTAATTTCGCTATTTACCCACAACTGGAATTTTGTAGACCTTGCAAAATCTTTCAGGCTTTCGTATATACTGTGGGCGTTTTTTCTTATGTTTGCAAGCTGGTTTATCGAGGCATACACAATAAAACTCATTTCAGATGTTTTGGGCTATTCGATTACGATGAGAGAGGCATTAAAAATTTTTCTCATAGGTGGCTTTATTTCAAGAATAACTCCTTTCGGTGGCGGTGGAGGGGAGCCAGTGCAGATGGTAATACTTTCGAAAGAAAAGGCAATTCCACCGGGGGATTCTGCTGCAATTATCTCGATAAAGATGTTCATAGGCACTTTCGTAAGGGTGAGTGTTTTCTTATTTGTGCCTGTGTGGATTCTTGTTGCAAAGCCAACCTGGGGGATATCTGAAGCGGTTAATATCCTTATAAATACAGGCGTTGCAATTACGCTTGCGCTTTTCTCTCTGCTTCTTTTAATGATCCTCAAGCCAGATTTTGCACTTCTCTTAACACAAAAGGCACTCAATACAAGGTTTTTCAAAAAAATAGTAAAAGAAAATGCCCGCACAAAGACAATTGAATGGGTTAAAAAGACAGTAGCAGATTACAAACTTGCAAAGGAAAAAATATTTTCCCTCAAAAGACAGACCCTTTACTTTGTCTTTTTCCTGAGTTTTATCTCGTGGGGACTTATCCTCCTTACTCCTGTTGTCCTAATGAGGGGGCTTGGCATAATGTCGCCCTGGCCTGAAATTGTCATTACCGCAATTATTTTTTACATTTCCTCTGCATATATCCCAACGCCTGGGGGAAGCGGCACTGCCGAAATCGAACTTTTGGCACTATTTGCACGCCTTATACCAAACCCGCTTATAGGCACATTTATTATTGCCTGGCGATTTTTCACACACTATTTCCTTCTTATTGCAGGAGGGCTTGCAACTTTTTTTGATACCCTTAGAAATAAAAAGAAATCCTCAAAGACCGCTAAATAATCGCTCTCCAAGATATGATGGAAGGTTTCTTTCTATAATCTTGTTATAGACTTTTTCTATATCGTAATCAAACCTTACAAACTCAACAGAATATTCATCGGTATCAAAAATAACAAAAGCACCTTTTGGGTTGCCATCCCTTGGCTGCCCAACGCTTCCTACATTTATAAGGTATCTAAAGCCCCTTTCTAATATGAATTTTGCTTCCTTTTGCATGGGATAGACTTCAAGAGAATTTTTGCTCGATAGTTTACAAACACACGGCACATGCGTATGCCCGTAAAATCCAATTGGTGTCTTTAGATACGAAAATGCCTCAAGGACATCAAATTCACTCAAGATGTACTTAAATGGATTTTTAGGGTTTGGCGTCCCGTGAAAGATAGTAAAGGTATCTTCCTCAATTAATGTTGGAAGTGATTTAAGGAAGTTTTCGCTTCTTTTGGAGATATTTCTTTTCGTGTAGAGGAGCGCAAGTTTTGCATACTCGTTAAATTCGTAAAGAATAGAATCACCAACTGTGCCTGCATCGTGATTACCCCTGACACCAACAATGCCATTTTCTTCAAAAAGGGTTATTGCTTCCTCAGGGTCGGGACCATAGCCTACAATATCTCCACAACTCATTATTTTATCGACCAATCGACTCTTAATTATGTCGAGTGCAACCGAAAACGCCTCGATATTTGAATGTATGTCCGACACAAAAGCAATTTTCACACCTTAATTATATAAAAAATGGGAAAATAGAGATACAATTTACAAGACTAATTTACCAAATAAAGTTAGGGATTCTATTATAGATTCTTTTTAAGTTCACCAAATTCGATGCGTGCCTGTCGAAGTATTGACTTC
>JAEMPV010000152.1:1251-3275 GCA_022759145.1 Caldisericum sp. | reverse complement strand
GTTTTCCTCGATTGTCGAATATGTCCTCGAGAAGATAATAGAAGAGAACATTTAGGTTTACACGGACTTACTCCTTATGAAAAGTTGAAAGGACTACCTGGAGGAAAGACCCCCGAAAGATTTTAAAGTCTCTAACAATTTGCCTATTGACAAAGTCTTAAATTTAGATACAAATGAAAATGTAAGGGGTGCAATTAAAGATGAAAGAGTATGCAGCCACACAATTTAGGGTATACTACAAAATTAATTTTACTTTACAATTTAGAAAATTATTTTAGGAGGCACTTAATGAAAAAAATTATAGTGCTATTGTTTTTAATGACTTTTGTGATTGCAATGTTTCCCATTAAAACAAAAGCATCAACTTTTGTTTGGAAATCCCTTCTTACAAAAGAGAGCCTTTTTGGCGGAATGAGGAATGATTTCTCGCCTGTTTATCATATCGAAATTGATCCATCAAATGAAAAATGCGTATACCTTGCAACCTGGGGTAATGGTGTTTTAAAAAGTGAAAGTAATGATTTTAGTTTTTTGCCCGTCAACAACGGGCTTGAGGAACTTAATGTTCATACATTAAGAGTAAGTCCAACAAATCATGATAAAATCTATGCAGGAACAGCAACGGGTGTTTTTTATTCTGACAATCAGGGTAAAACTTTTTCGCTTTTAGGAGATTTGCGTCTTGAGATTAGCGTTATTGAATTTGGACTTAACGATACTGTTTATGCGGGCGTATTAAATGAACAGGAGAATGCAGGACTTTATTCCTTTGACGGGAGCAGGTGGGTTGAATTAGGGCTTAAAGATAAAGATGTTTATTCTATAACAAGGCTCAACAACTCAACACTTCTAATTGGAACAAATGCAGGTCTTTATGAGTATGATGAAGCAGGTAAAACTTTTAAGTTGTTAGGTTTTGAGGATTCAACCATTAATTCGATTGCTATTTCATCAAAATGGATTGTTTTGGTAACTTCAAGCGGGATATTCAAAAGCCCAACTGATAATTTTAACTTCATTTCCCTTGCTAATTTAGATAAAAAGTTTGGGGAGAATAATTTTACTTCTGCTGCATTCTTGAAAGATGAAGATGAAGTTCTTTTAGGAAGCAGTATCGACGGAATTTATTTGGTTAACCTTTCAACAAATGCTTTTAGGCTATTATACGATCCATATACTCCAGTTTTTTCAATTACTGTTTCTAAGAGCGGGGTAATTTTCTTAGGTGTAGTATCTGGCATTATTTGGTCAGATGATAATGGGGTTTCATTTAAAACTTATGTAACGCCCAGAAGCGGCATAGAAATGAAGTTCGATCCTGATAATCCAAATATAATTTATGTTGGTGCAGGTGACGGTCTTTACAGAAGCGTAGATGGTGGAAAGACTTTTGAACTCTTGGGGCTAAATGATGTTAGCGTTTTTTCTATTGCCATAAATCCCCAAAACAAGCAAGAACTCCTAATTGGCACATATTCAGGGCTTTATAAGTTCAATTCAAATAAAAATACTTTCCAAATTATAGAGACAGGAAACCCAGGCTATGCAGTTACAAAGGTTCTATTTGATCCAAAGGGAAATATAGTTATTGGAGTAAAAGATAGAGGAGTATTCATTTCGGAAGACGGTGGCTTGAGTTTCCGCCTCATTCTAAAATTGGGGTTAAACGATTTTGTAAGTGATATAGAGTTTGATCCTGTTAATCAAAATACTTTTTATGTAGCAGCTTGCCATTTATCTTATTGTAATTTTGAAGAGAAAGTTTACAGGACAACAGATTATGGCAAAAATTTCGAAAGTTTGAACTGGATAGATCATGCACTTTATTTTTATAACTTAGACATTTACATTCCTAAGAACAACCATAACATAATTTATCTTACAGGCGAGAATATATATAGAAGCGATGATGGCGGGAAAACTTTTAAAAAGATTAGCATAGTTTCCGATACTGGTCTTCACCTGGATAGTCCTCAACCATATGCAGATATACTTATTTCTTACCGTTTAGTGAGTGATCCTGA
>JAEMPV010000152.1:0-1151 GCA_022759145.1 Caldisericum sp. | reverse complement strand
GTAACTATAAGAGACATTGAATATTCTAAAGATACAAATACTGCACGAATATTAACAGGGCTTGGGATGCTTTACTATGATCTAAACAAAATGACCTACAAATACTACTCCAATTATTTCCCTGATAAAGAAATAAACTTTGCAAAGGTAATTAATAGTACTCTTTTTGTTGGCTCAAATAGCGGTAACATCGGGAAAAGCAATGATCACGGGGAAACGTTCTCTTTTAATGCAAAATTTGACGTGCCTATTAATAACATTTACGGGAGTAAATTAGATCCTTCTCTATATTTTGCTTCAACAAAAATTGGCGTTCTTGTGTCAACAAACGGTGGTGAAACCTGGGCAAGGAAACAAGACAACCTTGCTTTTTACAAAGTCTCTTCCGTATTGGATGGTGGAAAAGAAGTGTTTTATGCGATAACAAACGATGGTTTATTCAGGAGTTATGATAATTTTGAAAATGTAGAGAAAGTTTACGACGGAACAGTTAAAGAATTAATGATTGATGGGCAAACTATATATTTTGCAACTGACAACGCTATCTTTTCTACAAATGACTTTAAGACATTTAGCAAACTTGCTGATGTTTCTTCAAGTGTAAATGTGATTACTATCCAGAATGGCAGATTGTTTATAGGAACAAACGATGGGCTTTTGGTTTTAGACAATGGAAATCCGCAATCGATTTTAAAGGGTATAAGGATATTTGACATTTTAGGCGGCATTCCTATGTATCTTGCAACCGATAACGGTGTTATCGTTCTGAATGATGATCTTACTTACAATTCAATTAACAATGGACTTACAAATTATTATGTGACATCAATTACAAGGGATAATGAAAATAATATTTTTGTTGGAACTTTAGGTGGCGGACTGTTCAGGTTAGAGGAAAATTTTGTTATTAAATCCATATGCTACGAAAACGGTTCAATTTATCCTTTAGGCGAAGTGAGGGTTAAGTCTCATTCTTCACAAAGTTTTATTATTACTCCAAATTCGGGCTTTAAAATTAAAGATGTTAAGGTTGACGGAGTATCAGTCGGTCAATTATCAACCTATACTTTTTCAGATGTAACAAGCGATCATACCATTGAGGCAACTTTCGAACCAATCACATTTGTGATCACCGTTTCGGCAGGATCGGG
>JAEMPV010000151.1 GCA_022759145.1 Caldisericum sp. | reverse complement strand
TAGAGTTTAAAACTGAGATATGGGCTCAGGATTTCATCACTTTAATTACTGGTATAAGAAACATTCAAGGAGAGCTTTATACCAGCGAAGTAGAATTCGAATTTGAGCCTTCAAGTGAATTGGAAGAGCAGAAACAAAATATTACCCTCGATGAACTCTTCACACGTTATCCTCCGTTCGAACCAATACATACAAAAATCAAAGGAATCGTGGGTAGTTATCTATGGTTTGTTGAAGGAAAAAATGTAATAGTGCGACCAAGTTTAAACCTTCAAGAAATGATTGAGTTAGATGACACAAATGAAACGCTTAAACGTGTTACTCCAACTAACTTGCTTGGTCCCCAATCCAAATCGCCAGTAGTTAGAATGACAATCTTTATGGGCAAAGGCGGAAAAACAATTCCAGTCTACATTAAATATGGATCTACAACTCTTTTCTCAGAGTTATCTAAAGCAGGTTATTTTGCAAGATATGACCACCTAAGCGAACAAGAAATAAATTCATTAATTGAAGAGCTTCAGAAACAGTATGAAAAAGGCGTTAAACGAAAGAAACATACAAAAAATGCATACAGCGTAAATAATCTTGGGTACGTATGGTACTGCAGGAAAGGACGCGGTTTATCTACTGATCCGTACGATTTTTCTTGTCCCTTTAGATATGTCTGCTCTGTCGCAAAAGCTCTGGGAGACAAATGTATATATTGGAGCGGGAGCAGACGTCTCTTCCCCAAAGTTTATGTTGTTCCCGAAAGAGATATGAAACTTTCTCATCCCCAGCAATTCACCGGCCGTTCATTTATTAAACCGTTTTTCGCTAGAAATACGTTTGTAAAAGAAACTTACAAAAAAGCGCAATGGTACATGCCTTCCATTATACAGGAAGGGCAAATTGTAGAAGTAGAATTTGAACATCCAATAAATAAAAACCTTCCTCGCACGAATATAATTGGTTTTGAAATACCTTTACCACTTGTTAAAGGATTGATTGAAGCATTGATTGATGAGGACTCTACACAAAAACCTGAAATACCAATTATGCAAACAGAAGAAAAAGAAGGTTCACCAAAACGCCAAATTACTTTAGATAAGGTCTTGCTTTCCAAATTCTATATTTATAAAAGGACCAAGCAAGGGCAGGATACTTTCGGTTTTCTTGAACAAAAAAGTACAAAGATCATCTCTGACTTTAAAAAATTCGTTAAAAACGTTGATAAGGATGAACTAATAGACTTTCTTGTAAACTCTCTGGGGCATACTCTGGCCCATCTGTTTTTGATTTTTGTTTCAGCCGAGTTAGAAATTGGTCAGGAGAATTTACTTTACCTGTATAAGCAAGACAATCAGAGAAACGTTCTAATTGTGGCCATCGCTGAAAATAGTACATGGGGCTCTTTAGATATTATCACTCATGCCATAAATAAATTCCAGTCTCTAGACAATATGATTGAGAAATTCTTAGATACAACCCTAAGTTTTCTTGAAAACCATAAGGAAGATCTAGAGAAATTTGCAGGGGATCAGGCATTTAAAGGTGATTCTAAGCTTATCGCAATAGCAGAGAAGATCAAGCAAAGATATGAAAAATTCCTCGAGAACGAACTCGTCTTCGATATATCTACTTTTCTTAACCAACTGATTCTTAGTGGGGAGGATGAAAAAATAACAAAAGAACTCGAGGGAACAATAAATGATATTAAAGAACTACATCAGCGTCTTCTAGACGCTATTCTCGTCTCAGGAATAAATACCTGTATTGACGGTTGTACTGCCTGCGTAATGCTTGAAAAAGGATGCACAACGCCATTAATTCAAAACATTGTGTTGTCGAGGAACCTTGTTGAATGGTTTTTGAATGTTATTAGAGGTGAAGCACAAATAAGTGTTAAAGGAAAAATATTTCTCCCCCAGATCTTTAGTATAGCTGAAAAAAGTCTCTTCGCTGTCTCTCCGTATCTAGACGAGGATGGTGCACAACTTCTGGCAGAGACGGCTAAAAGAGGAGTTAAGGTTATCCTCCTTACAAATAAACAATTCGCAATGAAGTACGCCGATATACTTCCCAAAGACAAAGTAGACATTTACACATTTAAGAAACCTGTTCACTACAAATACTACATCATAGATGATAAAGCCAAAGTGATCACCTCACAAAACCTTAGCAGTTTAGGCTCCATTAATTCATTTAAATTCGAGAGTTTGACCCAAATAAATATAGAAGATATTAAAAGACAGGAATTGAGGGAAGAGCTTGTTGAACCCTTTAGAGTTGCTAGTTAAAGACATTTTAGACAGCACACAAAAATTAGACGAAAAGTTCAGTAGAAATGTATCTCCCGGATACCCTGTTTACGGTCTACACATTCTGCCTGGCCTGGTTTTCATTCTTAAACATTTCGTCCTAGTTATCAGGAGATATAGTGCAGAGGAATATTTTAGCCACTATGATCATTTAATATTACTGTTGCCTCATTTTATCTCTATAAGAGCGGTCAGATTTTCAGGCAAACAACTTATTGACCCTAATTCTTCCTTTATCATAGAAAAACTAGAGAAACAGAAGGGAAAAGAATCAAGAATAGGCAAAGACTTGCCCGGGTCTTTTATTACGCAGGGAAAGCTCACAAACATCGATTCCTCATTTTTACAAATGTTCACCCCCATGTTTTTTGGTTTAATTCGTCCTCTTATATTGAAAGACAAATACGAAGGCATTGTTATTCCGACTCCTTTATCATTAATATCTCATGAGTATTTTTCTCAGAATTCCTCTAAACGTGTGTTTATTTCACCCTGTTCTTTGACCGTTCTTTTAAAAAACTTCCAATACAAAAGAGAATTCCAGGTCTTAGACATACAACTAAAAGGATTTCTATCAAAAGGTGCAAAGATTTTCGGAACCGATTCGTCTGGAAACGTCGTGAATGAACAAATAGATATTTTCCTGCCTGACGAGGATTTTGCAGACCCCCGCTTTCGAGAATATGCAACACATGGTACCCCAGTTTTGACTCACTTGCTCGGCATAATGATTTTTGATGAAAAGTTCCCATTAATTAGAAACGGTAGCGGTGGATACTTCTTAGCTTTACAAGAAATACCTTATCCCTTATCTGCTGAGACATTAGCCATCTGTGGAAAACTTAGCAAATTTGCTTTCCGTTCGCCATTATCCCAAGGAAGAGAATATGAGCACTATTACGCAATTGAGTGCGAAGCCCATAACAAGTCCACTTTCCAACAAAATGTCCAGAGATTTCTGTCCTCTATAAGGAGAAAAAATAATGCATATTCCTCTCTCGAAGAACAAATGATTGGCGAAGCTACACAAAAATACTCCTCCTCTATTTTTTATATCTTAGAGAAGAACACAATAAAACTTCTCGCACCACCTATAATTATGTTATCCCTAACACAGGGCTATGACATCCAAGAAGTATACAAGAAAATAAATAAACTCCAACAACTTTCTGAATCCACAGGAATAGAGGCACAAATAGAAATTTTGCAACTAAGAAACAGCGATCCCATGCTCAAAACAATACTACCCCATACACAGGGCCCATGGAAAGATTCATTTACTACACAGAGCCAACTAGCAGAAAAATGGAAACTAAAATACATTATTTAAACACAAATCAATTAAACTCCCAGCACTCGAACCAGGTAAGTTTGAAGACTGGGTTTTCAATCGGTGTTGCAACGTGGTGTTGATAGAATATTCCTCCGCAGTTGGGCCCTTGAGCCGATGGACGCTGTAGAATAGGAAACTTAATGTCTTGAGAACCTAGGAGTCTCCTTGGAAACCATAGTACGGGTATCGAACCATCTCAATCGTTTAGCTTAATGGCAGAAAATAGATAAATACATATTGCTTACCGCGTCTTTGGAAAGAGAAGAAGCGCGCGCCAATGTGGGTCTATGCAACAAGCGAAGTAATTTTGCATAGGGCTAGTCCTGATGTAACTCGCGCGCTGGCCAAGCTCGACATGCCTG
>JAEMPV010000150.1 GCA_022759145.1 Caldisericum sp. | reverse complement strand
GTGGAGTTGGAGGAGGCTCTGCCCTCCCCCATTCTGCTACTTGCAAAAATTATAATTTATGCAATAATATATATTATGATGAAAGAAAATGTGGAAATAATTCTAAGGAAGAATGGGCTTAAGGCAACAAAGCCGAGGATTGAAATCTACAAGTATTTAAAAAGCACCTACTCACATCCAACGGTTGAGGAAATCTTTAATAGTGTTAAACCTCAAATGAAGAAAATTAGTTATGCAACTGTTTACAATGTGCTTAACGATTTTCTTGAAAGGGGACTTGTAAAAGAGGTTTCTACAACCGAGGATGCAAAAAGGTACGACGGCCATACTGAGCCGCACGTTCACCTCATTTGTAAAGAGTGCGGAAAAATAGAAGACTTGAGTCTTGACCTTTCCAATATTGAGACAGCCGTCGAAAAAACAGGCTTTAAAATTGAAGAGATTTCTTTAAACGTCTACGGTATTTGTAAAGATTGCCTTAGAAAAGCCCGTAAGTAAAAACATAAGCAAAGGCTTTTAAGCGCCTGTAGCTCAACGGATAGAGCGATGGCCTCCGGAGCCATTGATAGGAGTTCAATTCTCCTCAGGCGCACCAAGTATTTATTTGCCCCCTGTATTTTAGGGGGCGTTTTATGTTAGCGCTTTCAAAAATCAAATAATTGCATAAAATATAAAAACTGGCTTATGCGGGGGTGAAGAATGGACGCATTTGAAAAAATAAAAAGAAAGACTGTTGAAATAATAAACGAAGACGAGTTAAAAGAGCGCCTTAAAAGTGGCAAAAAATTGCGTGTTAAGTTAGGGGCAGACCCTACTGCGCCAGATTTGCACCTCGGGCATTATGTAGTTTTGCGAAAACTTAGAGATTTTCAGGAGTTGGGGCATCAGGTTGTTTTCATTATAGGCGACTTTACAGGGCTTGTAGGCGACCCTTCAGGCCGTTCAAAGACACGTCCGCCTCTTTCAAAGGAGCAAATTCAAGAGAACGCAAAGACCTATTTCGAGCAGGTCTTTAAAGTTCTTGATAAAGATAAGACAGAAGTGCGTTTTAATTCAGAATGGCTTTCAAAGATAACTTTTGAAGATTGGTTTAGGCTTTGTGCAAACTTTACCCTTGCTCGCATTCTTGAGAGGGACGACTTCCAAAAGCGATTTTCTCAGGATATACCGATATTCTTCCACGAACTTTTCTATCCTATAATGCAAGCATATGATTCATATGCAATAGATGCTGATGTAGAATTGGGCGGGACTGACCAGAAATTCAATCTCATTATGGGAAGGCACCTACTTGAGGCAAAGGGTAAGCAACCGCAAATTGCAATAATTATGCCAATTTTACGTGGGCTTGATGGTGTGCAAAAGATGAGTAAAAGCCTTGGAAACTATGTTGGCATCACAGAAGACCCTAAGACAATGTTTGGAAAAATAATGTCAATCCCGGATGAACTCATTGCAGAGTATTATTACCTTATTCTTGATGTTGACGATGAAAAAGCGAAGGAAATTGAAGAAAGCATAAAAGAGGGGAAGGTTAACCCAAGAGACCTTAAACTTGAACTTGCAAAAGGGATTGTTGAGATATTCCACGGCAAAGATGAGGCGCAAAAAGCATACGACAATTTTATCAAGGTCTTTAGCAAGCGTGAACTTCCAGAAGAGGTAGAGGAACTTCACATCGAAAACTTTGTAACTGACGGAGTGGTCGATATTGTAAACCTTCTTGTGTCCTTAAACATCCTTCCTTCAAAATCAGAAGTTAAGCGTCTTATTGAGCAAGGTGGGTTGAAAATAAATGAAGAGCGTGTAACAAGCTTTAAAGTAAAAGTTTCAAACGGGGATATCTTAAGAGTTGGGAAAAAACAATTCTACAAACTCGTTTTCTGAGAATAAAGCAAGCGAAGTTTCGATTTTTAAGGAAAGCAATTTTTATGCAGCAATTCTTGTTACAACCACTGCCGTTTTAGGCATTTCGAGTCTGTCATCGGCGTTACCAAGACTTGCAGAGTGCTTCAAAGTGCCTGACGAATCAATCGGGCTTATACTCCTTTTCTTTACGCTTCCCGGTATAATTTTTTCACCAATACTTGGGTATCTCTCGGATAAATTTGGAAGAAAAATCGTTTTAGCCTTTGCCCTCTTTGTCTTTGGGCTGGGGTCATTGGGTTACTTTGCAAAAGACTTCGAAACGCTCCTTATAATCCGTTTTATACAGGGCATTGGTGCATCTACTTTGCTTTCGCTTAATGTTGCAATCCTTGGAGATACTTTTAAAGACCGTGCCCTCAAATTTGCACTTGGCATAAACGGCGTTGTAACTTCTATTGCTTTAACTGTATTTCCAATCCTTGGAGGGATTCTTTCAGATATAAATCCAAAAAGCCCATTCCTTCTTTCGATGTTTTCGTTTGTTGCTTTTGCACTTCTTTTTGTGCTTCTTAAGGAAAGTAAAAGGGTGGATTATGAAAACAAAGTGAGTGTCCCCCTTACAAATGCCTTGAAAGGAAAACTTTTGCTTGTGTTTTTAGGGACAATCATTACATTTATTGGGCTTTATGGAGCGTATCTCAATTACTTTTCATTTTTAACAAAGTATAGGTTCTTGATGTCGGGGACGCTTACAGGTATTTTTATGGGGATTTCTTCGCTTGTTGCAGCTTTTGTTTCTTTTGAGATAGAAAAAATTACAGAGTTTTTCAAAGACGAGGTTGTTTATGTCTCTGCGTTTGCCTTCTATAGTATCTCCATGGTTTTGTTTTTATTCTCCACAAATTATTTGTTTCTTACGTTTGGTTCAATTGCTTTTGGTGTTGCTCAGGGCATAAATATTCCTCTTACGCCACACCTCATAAACAAGTTCACAGATGAAAAAATAAGGGGCTTCACAATGACTGTAAACGGCTCTATGGTAAATTTGGGACAGACGCTTGGTCCTGCAATTTTTAGCCTTGCATATAAATTTTCAAAATTAAATGGCGTATTTCTTCTTGGGTTTGTTGTTTCTCTTTCAGGAGTTCTTTTAACACTAAAACTTATTTCGACTTCAATGACTTCAAATTCTTAGCAAGAATACTTTCTTTTCCAACCATATACCCAATTTTTACAATCTCATCCTTTTTATCAAACTCAAAAATATCAAAATTTAGCGGAATCTGGATTAGGTAGTCAGCCTTAGCAAGGTCGTCAATGTAGAGTGCATCAAGAGTTGTATCGAGGACACGTAAAATAATATCAAATGCGTTTTTATAGTTTTCCTTCCTTCTAAATGTTTGAAGCGGGTTCACATCAACTACGATTACCTTATCTGCACCCATCTCTTTTGCAGCATCAACCGGTGCGTTAGAAAGGATTCCTCCATCTGCAAGAAGCATACCATCTTTCTCAAGGGGCTCAAGATAAGGAGGTATAGCACCTGTTGCATACATTGCCTCGTAAAGTTTTCCTGAGTTAAGGGTAATGAGGCGCTCGGTAATCAAATCCACTGCAACGCATGCAAATGGGATTTTGAGGTCCTTAAATTCCTTATCATGTGTTAACTCCTTAAAAACTTTTCTTATTTTTCTTCCAGAATCAAAGCCTAATTTTGTGAACAAGGGTATAAGTGCTGTTTGTTGTATCACAGAATTAAGAATCTTGTTTGCCTTTTGAGAGTAAAAGAAGTTTCTTGCTTCAAGCAGTTCATCAAAGTTCAAATCCGTTAGCATCGACTGGAGTTCCGTTGCGTTAATGTTGAGTGCGTAAAGTGCCCCAACAATTCCACCCATTGAAGCCCCGGTAATTATATCAGGATGAATGCCACTTTCTTCAAGTGCCCTTAGAACACCAATATGTGCAAGCCCTCTTGCACCGCCACCTGACAAAACCAACCCTAATTTCATTTTTTACCTCCTAAAATTCGACTGTCAATCCATCGTATGCAGCAATAACTTCTATACCATATTTTTCCGAAAGGGACTCCGCAACTTTTTCGGGATTTGCCCTTAGCATTGTCATCCCAAAGTGAGTCATTATTACTTTTTTTGGATTTGCATATTTTATAAACTTCTCTACATCCGTAACCGTTAGATGCATAACACCTTCTTTTTCAGAAACTCTCACTACATTCAGAATAAGATAGTCGGAATCTTTGTAATAATCTAAAAGTTCGTTAAAGAAGAGCGTATCAACAACAAAGGAAACAACTTTTCCTTCTATTTCTAACCTTATACCATAGGTTTCTGCAGTGTGATTATGCTTAAAAGATGTGAACTTTATGTCCTTAAACTCAAAAGATTTTTTGTGTTCAAAAGTATATATTCCCTGAAGGTGCGGTCGAAGAAATGGAAGAATAACCCTATTTTCTGAATTGAGGGCTTCATCTGTTGTAAAGATAACGCCGAAAGTCTTTAGACCACCTTCTGTAATCGAATCAAGGATTATGTTTGCATCGGTTGAGTGGTCGAGGTGAAGGTGCGTTAAGATTATACCGTCAACTGTCTCAATTGGGACTTTTGGGCGTGCAGAGGAAAGCCTTAAAAGTGTCCCGGGACCCGGGTCAAGGATAAGGGTTGCGTTTTTGCTTTTTATAACTGTGCCTGCAGAGTAGCGTAACTGCTTTGCAACAACAAAGCGTGCACCAGCAGTTCCCAAAAATTTTATTAGTGCCATATAAGAAAAAAGGGGGCTTAAGCCCCCCTAATGAAAAATCCTATGCGATCTTTTCAATTGCCTGTTTTACTCTCTTAAGCCCCTCAATAATGTTCTCCTTGGAGGTTGCGTAAGAGAACCTTAGATAACCTTCACCATATTCGCCAAAGGCAGTGCCTGAGAGAGTGCACACGCCTGCTTCGTAGAGCAGGTAATCTGCAAGTTCCTTGGATGGTTTTCCAAGTTTCTTGACATTGGGGAATGCATAGAATGCACCCTTTGGCATCTTAACTGAGAAGCCTGGAATTTCGTTCAAGCCCTTAATAATGAGGTTTCTTCTTTCCTCATATTCTTTCCTCATCTTTTCTACCTCATCCTGTGGTCCACGGAGTGCTTCAACACCTGCCATCTGCACGAATGTTGCAACACAGGAGAAAGAGTTTACTGCAACTCTCTTAAGTGCCTCAATTACCTCTTTGTTTGCAACTGCATAACCAAGTCTCCAACCTGTCATTGCGTAAGTCTTTGAGAACCCATCAAGTATTATTGTCCTTTCCTTCATGCCGGGAAGTGAAGCAATGCTTACAAATTTTCCTTCGTAGATGATCCTTGAATAGATTTCATCTGAAAGAATCATTATGTCGTTTTTCTTTGCGATGTCTGCGATGAACTCAAGGTCTTCGTAGGAAAGGATGCCGCCAGTTGGGTTTGCAGGGGAATTAATAACAATCAACCTTGTTTTTGGCGTTACAAGTTTTTCAAATTCATGTCTGTCGAATGCAAAATCGTTTTCTTCCCTGAGTGGCATTGGCACTGGCTTTGCGCCAACAAGTTTTATTGCTGATTCATAGATTGGATATCCTGGGTTTGGATATATTGCTTCGTCCCCCTCGTCGAGAAGTGAAAGCATTGTGCTGAAAATTACATCCTTACCGCCTGGAGTTATAATAACTTCGTCAGGTGTAACTTTAATGTCTCTTGTCTTTGAGATGTATTCTGCAACTGCTTCTCTTAATTCAAGAATGCCCTGGGTTGGGGAGTAGTGTGTATAATTTTCCTTAATTGCTTTTATTCCTGCTTCTTTTACATTTTCAGGGGTGTTAAAATCTGGCTCTCCAATTTCAAAGTGGACAACACTTTTCCCTTGACGTTCAAGTTCTTTTGCTTTTGCAAGCATTTCAAAGGCAGTTTCTGTTCCTGCTCTTTGAATCATCTTTGATATTTTCATTTTCAAACCTCCTTGAAGTTTTTGTTAAACTTTTTTAACAATACATTATAACAAAACATTTTTAATTTTCAAACTTTTTTCTTTCCTGCTCTTGGCTCAATAAATGGTGTTGGAATTACTTCTAACTCAAATGTGCGGGCGGAATCAACTACCTTCAAATGTGTTCCAATGCTTGTGTATTCAATCTTTACATATCCAAGTGCAAGGATTTCGTTTCGGATAAATGACATATTTCCTGATGTTATGTGTCCCACTTCAATGCCTTCTTCGTTATATATCTTCATACCGTGGCGTGGAATCCCACCCGAGAGCACCTTGAAACCTGTAAGTTTTCTTTTAATACCATCCTTCAAAACTTTTTCAAGTGCAACCTTTCCAACAAAGTTTTCCTTATCCATTTTTACTGCAAAGTCCTGTCCTGCTTCAAAGGGGTTTGTTGTTTCATCAATATCGTTCCCGTAGAGCCAATAACAAACCTCAAACCTTAATGTATCCCTTGCGCCAAGCCCAGCAGGCTTTATGCCGAATGCTTCACCTTTCTTTAAGGATTCATTCCAGATGATTCCAATTTCTTCTGGGCTTGCGTAAACCTCAAAGCCATCTTCTCCCGTGTAGCCAGTCCTCGAGATAAGGACATTAACTCCAAAAAGTTTTCCGTATGTTGCCTTGAAGTAGCCGAGTTTTTCAAGAGGTGCTGAACCTTCAAAATAGTTTTTCAAAAATTCCTCTGCTTTTGGTCCCTGGATTGCAACTTCACCGTAATCTTCAGTTTTTCCAAGCACTTCAACATCAAAACCATCTTTGTGGTCAAGCACGAACTTGAGGTCTTTTTCATAGTTTGAGGCATTCACTACAAGAAGCACAAAATCCTCGTTAATGTTGTAGACAAAGAGGTCGTCAACCTCTCCGCCATGCTCATAGCACATTGGGGTGTATTTTACCCTTCCAAATTTCATATCAAGGACATTGTTTGTAACGAGGTAGTTTGCGAATTTGAGGGCATCTTTTCCCCTTAGTTCAATTTCTCCCATATGCGACACATCAAAAATCCCGAGAGCGTTTCTAACTGCAAGGTGCTCTTCCTTAATGCTTGTGTACTTCAAAGGCATTTCATACCCTGCAAAGGGCGTCATCTGTGCGCCAAGTTTTACATGCTCTTCATAGAGCGGTGTTCTTTTAAGGTTTTCCATTTATCCTCCTTTAAGGATTTCGCCGTTTGATATAACTGTCTCTACATAATTCTGTGCAATCCTATATGGGATTTGCTCATAATTATCAATATCAAGGATGTTTATGTTTGCACGTTTTCCAACTTCAAGTGTTCCAACTTCCTTGTCTATGTCTATTGCTTTTGCTGCATTTTTTGTTGAAGCAATTATTGCATCTTCAACGGTCATTTTCAATTTCATAATAGCAAGTGTTATGATGAAAGGCATCGATGGGCAGAAGGAAGTGCCTGGGTTGAAGTCTGTTCCAAGTGCAACTGTAAGCCCAAGGTCTTTCATAACTTCGTATGGTGCGTATGTATCTTTCCCGAGGAAAAACATTGCATTCGGAAGAAGGACTGCAACAACGCCTGCATCTTTCATCTTTTTTAGTGCCTCTCCGTTTGAGTGGACAAGGTGGTCTGCTGAGATTGCACCAACAAGAGCTGCGACCTCTGCACCACCACAGTCTGAAAATTCATCTGCATGTATCTTTGGCTTTAGCCCCATTTTCTTGCCCTGAGATAGGATTTTCTTTGCCTGTTCCCTTGTGAACTGTCCTTTTTCGCACCAGACATCGTTAAAGTCGGCAAGCCCATTTTTTGCAATAATCGGAATTATGTCTTCAATAACAAGTTCTACATATTTTTCATCTCTCATATGGTATTCGGGTGGGATTATGTGTGCTGCAAGGAGCGTTGATCTTATGTTTATGGGGGTGTTTTCCTTGAGGTATTTTGCAACTTTTAGCATCTTTATCTCTTCTTCGAGGTTCAGCCCATACCCACTTTTTATTTCGACAGTTGTCGTTCCCCAGTCAACGAGATACTGGAGGTGCTTTTTTGTTTCCTCTAAGAGTTCCTCAAAGGTTGCCTTTCTTGTGTTTCTTACGGTTGAGATGATTCCCGTATTTTCCTCTTTAAGGATTTTTGCTTCAGGAACACCCTGATGCCTCAAAAGAAATTCTTTTTCTCTTGTGCCTGCAAATACAAGATGGGTGTGCGGGTCGACAAAACCAGGCATTACAACCTTATTAGATGCGTCAATCTGATAGGTGTGTTTTCCAATTTTAACGCTCCTTATTACCTCATCTGATTTACCAACGGCTATGATCCTTCCGTTTTTTACGGCAACTGCGCCGTCTTTAATGATGCCAAGTTTCCGCTCTTTTTCTGTTAGTTCTTCATTTGTTGATTCAACAAGTGTAAGCAATTCCTTTGCATTAAAAACAATGAGGTCTGCTAATTGGCTTTCCAATGTGCCCTCCTTATTCGTAAATTTTTATTTCTATTATACTTTCCGATGTAAGTTTTGGAAATCTTAAGTAGAAGGCGAGGCTATCTAAAGCAGCCTTAAGAGGCATAAGCCCTACAAGTTCGCTTTCAACAACAGAAACACCATAACGCTCTGCTTCCATTTTTACTATCTCAAATACCCTGTATAGAGGTGCCTTCTTGTAGTTTAGAACGTTCATTGAAACCTGTGCCATCCCTTTTTCTTCGATGTACATTCCTTTTGCCTGTATGAAGCGCAAGCCTCCTGAACTTTCACGGATTGACTTTGCAATTTTCTCTGCAATACTTACATCCTTTGTGTTAAGGTAGATGTTGTAGGCAATGAGAAATTCTCTTGCACCAACTGCAGTAACTCCTGCCGTCTCGTGGACTTCATTTGGTCCAAAATCAGGAGCCCAGTTTGGGTCTTTAATTTTCTCGAAGAATCCCTCGAACTCTCCCTTCCTTATGTTTGGAAGAGACCTTCTTTCCTCTTTTGTTGCAGACTCTGCATAGAGATAAACGGGGACCTTGAGTTCCTCACCAATTCTTTTTGCAAGGGTTTTACTGAGTTCAACTGTTTCATCCATTGTGATACCCTTGATTGGAACAAAAGGAATAACATCTACTGCCCCCATTCTCGGATGGGTGCCCTTGTGTTTTCTTAAATCGATTAGTTCAACTGCACTTTTTGCAACGGCAAATGCCCCCTCAAGGACTGATGATTTGTCCCCTACAAAGGTGATTACAGTCCTGTTGTGGTCGGGGTCTGAGGACACATCAAGGATTTTTACGCCGGTTTGTTTTAGATTTTCGATGATTTTGTTTATGACATCTTGATTTCTTCCTTCGCTTACATTTGGAATACATTCAATAATTTCATTCATATATCACCTCAGTTTATATTTTACTATTCTTATTGCTAATAGTCAATGAAATTGATGAAGTAATTCAAACTTTTTGTATATTTTAGTGCCATAAACCCTTTATTTCATCTTGTTTTTTGAAAATTAAGCAATAATGCATATAATATATGAAGGAGGCATGCAAGTTGGCTAAAAGAAATATAGAAAAGGCAATTGAAAGCACCTTACGCAATCTGAAAGTTAAGTATGACAAAATCAAGGAAAACGGTCTTAATCAATTTGTAATCCATAACATTGGCGAAGAAATGATTGTTGTCCAGGTTGATGATTTTGTTTCTCTAAAGGTATCCTTGCTTGAAGAAGATGATGTGAAAAAACTTGGAAATTTGTTATACCGCCTTGGCTGGACTTTCAAGAATATCACATACTCAAAAAAGAAAATTGAGCGCCTTACCCTTTTTACAATAGACATTTATCCTTTTAGCGAAGATGTATTTGAAAGCACTCTTGAAGACTTAAATACGAACTTCAGGACTGCCGCATCACGATATCCAGTGCAAAGCATTGAGCAGTCACCAAAGGAATTTTTCCTAAATGAGTATAAAAGTTTTGTTCAGATTCCGGAAGGAGAAAGGCTTAATGCACTTGAGCCCATACTTCAAATAAAAGAGAAGTATTTTAGAAATGTCCGAACCCTCAAAACAATCAAGGGAAGGCTTTTTGAACTCAAGGAACTTGCTATAGAAAACTCGCCTGATGTGGATCTTGAAGAATTTTTCCTCCTTGATTTTGCTGCACTCTTCAGGGTGCTTGAATTGGGGCTTTTGAAGTTGAGCCTTAAAGACTTTTTCGATAACTTTAAAGGAGAGATAAGAAAATGAAGATAAGTTTTATAGGGACTGGCACAATGGCAACCGCAATGATAAACTCCATAATCGAGGGTTCGATATTTTCAAGAGAAGACATAATGGGCAGTTTCCACAGGGAGAAAAAAGCGCAGGAAGTAAAAGAAGCGCTTAAAATAAACACAACCACATCAAACATCGAGGCGGTAAAATTTGGAGATGTTATTGTCCTCTCTGTGAAGCCTCAGATTTTCGAGAATGTTGCAAACGAGATAAAGGATTACATAAGAGACAATCAGCTTGTTATCTCAATAATGGCAGGAATTGATGTAGAAACCTTACAAAAAAATCTTCTTCACAAAAAAGTCGTTCGATGTATGCCAAATACACCTGCACAAATTAGGCAGGGTATGACTGTGTGGACTACAACAAAGGAAGTCGATGAAAGCGAAAAAGAACTCGTAAAGCAAATCCTCAGATCAATGGGTAGCGAAATGTATGTTGAGAATGAGACTTATGTTGATATGGCAACAGCCTTATCAGGGACAGGCCCTGCGTATGTGTTCCTTTTTCTTGAATCTCTTGTGAATGCGGGGGTGCACCTTGGCTTCTCAAGAAAGGATTCAATGGAACTTGTTTATAAGACAACTCTTGGCTCTGTGCTTTTTGCGATGCAGTCAGGAAAACACACAGCAGAGCTGAGGGATATGGTTACATCTCCTGGAGGGACTACAGCGGAAGCGCTTTACGAACTCGAAAAAGGTGGATTCAGAACTGTTTTAGAGAAGGCAGTTTATTCAGCATATAAACGAACCCTGTATCTTAAAGAAATTAACCGAAAGAAAGGGGGTTAAAAATGATTGAGTACGAAGTAAAATTAACAGCCTCGCGTAAAGTTCTTGAGAAGATCGAGGCAGACTTAGATTTTGTAAGTTGGACTGTTTTAAGGCTTCCCCCAAAGAAACTTATAAGCCACTACTATGATACAAATGATCTCAAACTCCTCTTTAACAACCTTGCGTTTAGATTGCGAGAAGAAGGCTCAAAAAAGATGCTTACTTTGAAGAGCAACGGAACTTTCAAAGGCGGGATTTACATTAGAGAAGAAAAAGAGTTAGAACTCGACCATGAGGATTTCTTGTCAAAAAGTTTCCTCAAAAAGAACTTTCCTGACATTTACAAAGTTGTGGGTAATGACGAACTAATAGAGGTTCTTGAGATTGTAAATGAAAGGCATCCAATTATACTTAAGAAGAATAATTCTGAACTTGAATTAGACCTTGATTACCTTTACTTTGTAAAAGGCAGGAGAAAATCTGAGTACTACGAAATAGAAATTGAACTTAAAAAGGGTTGTAGTGAAGACCTTATAGAGTGCGCCTCAATCCTGCAAACAAAGTTTGACTTAAAGCAAGCGTCTGCTTCAAAGTACGAATTGGGCTTGCGTTGTTTTAACTCAATCCCTGTGGTATAGAGTTATTTAACTTTTTTGGCAAAAAGACTTTATCGAATGTTTTAAAGGAGGGTATAACCCTCCTTTATTGCTTGTCATCCCGAAGTGCCTTTTGTGAGGGATCTCCTAATATTGGGAAGGG
>JAEMPV010000149.1 GCA_022759145.1 Caldisericum sp. | reverse complement strand
TGAAAGAGTTTTTAAGTCGATTAACCCTGCAATTGTCCCGAAGAATTCGTTCTCCTTAAATAGTGGTATATGTATTGCTATAGCATCAAATCCCTGCACTGCCCTGAATGGCTCTGAAAGGACAGTCTGTTTCTTTGTTAAAACTTCCTGGACATGCGGCTGTGATGAGATATCGCTTCCAATGCTATAGGTATACGGGTAAGTATAAACTATTATCCCCTCATTATTCATAAGAGTAACTGAAGCGATAGTTTCTTTATGTGTTTCGTAGAATTTTTCTATTTCGTACTTTTCTCTGTTAATGTTATCGAGATCCAGAGTTGATGCAAGATACGAAAGGTGTATTTCAACCTCGTTAATAATGTAATTATTAAGTTTATCGCTGAGTGTAAACAATGTCCTCTGGACATTGAGTTCAAGTTCTGATGTAAGGCGTGCTTTTTCTCTCCTGTATGTATAAAAGCCAGCATAAGAAATTCCAGAAACAATAATCGTTGCAAGAAGAGAAAGCATTATCAACCTTCTAAATATTGAAACCTTTGCTTTAAAAACTTCATCTACTATATTTTTTGCAGGCATAAGAGTTGATACTCTCCACCAGATAAGGACTGAATGTAGAAAGGCAAGGAGCATAAGTGCAAGTGAAATATAAATAGTTGGCTTAAGGGGGATTTTGTCCAGATAGATAAGCAATTTAAGAAGAATTGAAAGTCCTGCAAATACACACATAACTATGTAGGCACTTTTTTCTCTCCCTCTTCCATACTTTGAATATGCAAATCCCCTTCCAAAGTGAATCGTTATTATACCGATTAGCCCCCAGGAAATATAGTCAATAATTTCTATCCTATGCTTTAATAAAAGCGAAGAAGTGATAAGAAGTATTACTCCCAATATCTCGATTGTATCAGGTTTTGCAAGGGATCTTCCATTAGTTTGGAGTATTATTGCAATTGTAAATATCAAAAATCCTATTGCAAAAATTGAGTTAGCAACAACAAAAGCAGATGAAGTTGGCGAAAGTTCGATTATATAAAATACTTTAACAAGAGAAAGAATTGATACAACTGGCAAGAAAAAGGATACTATATAGAGAATCTTTTCATAAGATTTGCTTCTTAAAAACCAGCGGAAGGAAACTGCAAAACCAATAAAAACAGGCAGGGTAAAAACTAAATATTCAAGAATAATAAGTAACCAATCCATTCTCCTATCCACCCACTCAATTATACAGGTTTTGTGAAAATTGCAATAATTTAAACCAATTTTTAGCAATTATAAAGCGAAAGTGCTAAGGTGTCTTTTTCAATAAGTGCCTCAATAAAATTTACTAAACCTGCTATAATATTTTGAGGTGATAAAATGGGAGAATTTAAAATGCCACCAGGACAAAAACCTGCAGGACGGCTTTATCCAATTTCCATATTTGGGAAGCCAAAAGAAATCGATGTTGATAACTATACTGTAAAAATTACAGGGCTTGTGAAAAATCCTCGCGCAATTGCTCTTAAAGATATTTTTTCTATGCCAAAGCATAGCGTCCAATTTGATATTCACTGCGTTGATGGGTGGAGTTACCTTGGAAGCGTTTTTTCTGGAATTTACCCACGAGAGTTATTTGAAGACATTTCAGTTTTACCTGAAGGCAAATTCGTTATGGTGAAGACACTCGACGGATATTCAACAGATTTGCCTCTGGATTTTCTTTTAAGTGACGATGCCTTTCTTGCCTACGAAATGGACGGAAAGCCTCTTGATATTGCAAATGGCTATCCTTTAAGGCTTGTTGTAAACGGTAAATACGCCTATAAAGACGCAAAGTGGGTGGTTGAATTTGAGGTAATTAACGAAGATATCCCGGGCTACTGGGAAAAGAAAGGTTATTCAAGGAATGCAGATATATACAAAAATGAGCGCTTTGAAAAATAGGGGTTTTACACTTATTGAGTTAATGATTGTAATTGCAATAATTATTATTCTTGTAAGTATTGCAGTCCCTGTTTTTGCAAATGTTCTTAATAGAGGGCGCCTTGCGCAACTTACAGGTAATTTTGACTCCCTTGCAAAAGACCTTGAAGATTATAAGCAGGACTGGGGTGTCTACCCAAACCCTGTGGATCCAGCAGAGGAGTTTGGCTATCTTGTTGATAGTGGAGCGCCTACTTCAAAGTTGGCAAGAGAACTTTTAGGAGTAAATGCAGACTTAAATAAGCCTGGCAATAAGACCTTTCTTAACGAAGATGGGGGCATAGAGTATATCCTCCGCCCCCAGAGCATCCAAAATATGAAGAATCCTTTTGGTACTTCCAAAAAACTCTATTATGGCTCGAAAGATGGTTCAAACTATGTTCTTTATGCAGAAATTGATAATGGAAAATACCTCGTCCGTTACGGCAACTCCTCAGCATCTGTAATAACAACAGAAGTTCCCTCAGTCCCTTAATTTTTCTTCCAATTCATTTACAAGTTCTTTTAGTGTTTTAAGTTCGTCTCTTAATGAGTTTCTGTTTTTTTCGTCTACAAAATCTATTATATTCAATGCACTTTGAACACTTTTTATAGCACTCTTCAGGCTTGCAGGCTTAAAGTGTTTGAGAGTACTTACTACATTTGCAACATCATCTGCTGATAGTTCATTTTCTTCAATAATTTTTACAACTTTCTTTATCACATCAAGGTCTTTTACCTTAAGAAGGCTTTCAACATGCTTTGAAGTTAAGGGAGAATTTGGGTCGTCAATTTTCTTTTGAATTTCCTCAGGTAATTCAAGAAGGCTAATCCAGCGGATGAGGGTAATTGGTGCTTTTCCGATTGCTTTACACAATGCGCTCACGGTGAGCGCAAAATCTTCGGGCACATCTCTCCCCATTCTGTAATTTATAAGGAGGGTTTTAACACTTTTATCCTTCGCATATGGCTTGAGATACTCATAAATTGCCCTTGCTCTCTCGATAGGTGAGATATCTTCTCTTTGCAGGTTTTCAACAATCTGTATTTCTCTTACAACGCTTTCGTTTTTAGGGTCGATAACAATCGCAGGAATTGTTTCTCTTTTTAAAAGAAGCGTTGCCCTGAACCTTCTTTCTCCTGCAACAATCATATACTTGGAGCCAACCTTTCTTACTAAAATTGGCTCTAACACGCCGTGCCTTTCGATACTATCTGCAAGTTCTTTAAGGCTTTCTTCGTTAAAAGTCTTTCGAGGCTGGTTCGGGTCGATTTCGACATCCTTTACATTCAATTCAAGCACTTTTGCATGGATTTTTTCTGTTGCAAGTTCCTCAATGTAGTCCTTATCAAACCTAAAATTAAAATCTTTTGGCAATCCTTTCTTATCCATTCTGCACCTACTTTCCTAACCTTTTTAAGACGCTTTCTCCAAAAAGCGCATATGAAATTGCGCCTTTTGAATCTGGCGCAAATGAGAAAATATCCTCTTTGAATGCAGGGCTTTCCTCAAGACGGACAGACCTTCCAATTGGCTCTTCAAAAACAAGGTCTCCAAAAAGTTCCTTTATTTTGGTTGTTGCATCCCTTGAAAGCGTTGTCCTTTGGTCAACCATCGTAACAAGAACACCTAAAATCCTTAACCTTTCGTTGAATGCCTCCTTTACGCCTTCAAAAGTATCAAGAAAATCCTGCACACCTTCAAGCGCCCAGGGGGAGGGCGTTATGGGGATGATTACATAATCAGAAGTAACAAGTGCATTTACAGTAAGAAGCCCCAGGGAAGGCGGTGTGTCCATAATTACAAAACTAAACATATTTGCAATTTTTCCGATGGTCTTTCTTAATTTTAGCGGTGCATCAAATACGCCTGCAAGTGCTCGTTCGACCTTTGCAAGGTGGATTGATGAGGGCATCAGAAACAAATTTGGCACATTGGTTTCGTGGATTAATTCTGCAGGGTCAATCTCCTCTACAAAAAGAGAGTATGCACTTTTCTTTGAAGGATTGTCAAGGAATACAAATGTCGAATTTGCCTGTGGGTCGAGGTCAATAAGGAGTGTCTTGAAATTTTTCCTTGCAAGAAAAGATGCAAGATTAACCGCAGTTGTTGTTTTTCCAACGCCGCCTTTCTGGTTTGCAATCGTAATTGTTATCATACAATCTCCTTAAATTCTACTATGAATTTATCTTTATCAATATCCAAAACTGCAAACGACTTTTTAGACCCACCCTTTGGGAGGCTTATCGAGCCCGGGTTTATGTGAAGCCCGAATTTTGTCTCCTCAACAACTGGAATGTGCGTATGCCCTGTAAGGAGCGCCTTTATCCCTTTATACTTTCCCATAAACTCTTCAAAATTTTCAATCTTATCCCCATGAGTTAAAAGAAGCGTATTTCCTTCAATGTGGACAAGCGCAAACTCTTGCAATATCGGGTATTTTATTACGAGTTGGTCAACATCAGCATCGCAATTTCCTTTAACAAAAATAAAATTAAATTCAGCGTTGTTTATGAGTTCTGCAACACCAATTGGGTTATATCCCTCAGGCATTGGATTCCTTGGGCCGTGGTAAAGAATATCTCCCAAAACAAGCACAAGGTTTATATCTAATTTCTCAAACTCAGAGAACACCGCCTTAAGAGATAAAAAATCCCCATGGATGTCAGAAATTACGCCAATTTTCATATTATGCCCTCCTCATCAATCATTTTTAAAATATCAATAAATTCCTTTAAGCCTTCCTTCCATTCATTTTTTAACTTTCTGTAGTATTGCCTTCCTTTTTCCGTAATTTTGTAAACAAGCCTTGGGTGTTTTGTCTCACCCAAAAGCCACTCTCCCTTAATGTATCCACTTACGCTTAGCTTTTTTAACACCGGATAAATAAACCCAGGGTTTGGATACCAATTGCCTTTCGAGATAACCAAAATAGCCCTCGAAATTTCTTCACCGTACATATCCTTCTCGTTTAGAAGGTGAAGTATGTAAAAGTACAAGAATTCTTTTGAACCAAGAAAACTTGTAAGAAATAAATTTTTACCATCTTTTTTAAATACATTTTCAAACATTTTCTTCACCTCAACTTATAAATTTTTATAATTATATACGAATCCCAAATTTTTAAAAGCAACAACCCGAACTTCAAACCAAAATACACTAA
>JAEMPV010000148.1 GCA_022759145.1 Caldisericum sp. | reverse complement strand
CGATTGCAAACGGCATAATATGGGCTGCAGACCATGGTGCAAGAGTTATAAATATGAGTTTAGGTGGAAGCCAGGATTCTACAACACTTTATAATGCAATCAAATACGCATATAACAAAGGAGTTGTTATCGTCTGCGCAGCAGGAAATGACGGAAGATCGCAAGTAAGTTACCCCGCAGCATATACTGAATGTATTGCAGTAGGTGCAACTCGTTTTGATGGTTCAAGAGTAAGATACTCTAATTATGGAAGTGCGCTTGATATCGTTGCTCCTGGTGGAGACACCTCTGTTGACCAGAATAAAGATGGATACGGAGACGGAATTTTACAGCAAACCTTCTCGGGAAGTCCAACAAACTTCGGCTATTACTTCTACCAGGGAACTTCAATGGCAACGCCACATGTTGCAGGAGTTGCGGCATTGGTCTTATCTGTGCATCCAGAATTCACAAACGAGCAGGTGAGAACAGCATTGCAATCAACAGCAAAAGACCTTGGAACAAAGGGATGGGATAAATATTTTGGTTATGGCCTCGTAAATGCCTACGGTGCAGTAAACTGGAAACCATAATATAGATCCTATAAATCAACACAAGGGGGCTCTTGCCCCCTTTTATATTTTCATTCCTTTTCCGCCAAGGACAATTACGATTTCACCTTTTGGAGGATTATTTTCGAAGTGAGCTAAAACTTCTTTTACGCTTCCCCTTACTACACTTTCGTGAATTTTTGATATTTCCCGGACAACTGCAATATATCTATCAGGCAAAACCTCGTTAATTATTGAAAGTACTTTAACAACCCTGTATGGAGATTCGTAAAAAATAACAGGATACTCAAAATCTTTAAATGCCTCAAGTGTCTTTTTTATTTTTCCCTCAGTCCTTTTCAAGAATCCATAGAAAAAGAATCTATCAGGAGGGAAGCCCGATAAGATTATTGCTGGAAGAACTGCATTTGGTCCTGGCAGTGCTTCAAAGTGGATACCTTCTTCAACACATCTTCTTACGATTTCATAGCCAGGGTCAGATATACAAGGTGTGCCTGCATCAGTAACAAGTGCAATAGACTTACCTTCCTTAAGGTCATCTATGATGCTATCCAGAACTCTTTTGTTTGAGTATGAGTGAAAACTCTTTAAGGGAGCCTTTATTTCATATTTATTTAAAAGGACACGCGTAACCCTCGTGTCCTCTGCAAGAATATAATCAACGCTCTGTAGAGTTTCTATAACTCTTAAAGTAATGTCTTTTAGGTTTCCAATTGGCGTTGGGCAAATATAAAGAGGCATTATGGTACTTGTTGCACCTCGACAACTTCAAATTCGTCTCCAACTTTTATGTCGTTAAAGTTCTTAAGACCTATACCGCATTCGTATCCCTTTACAACTTCTCTTACATCTTCCTTAAATCTCTTAAGGGATGATACTTCCGTTGTGTAGATAACGGCATTGTTTCTAATGACCTTTACCTTTGCCCCTCTATAAACCTTTCCATCAGTTACAAGGCAACCTGCAACAGTTCCAACATTAGGCACCTTAAAGGTTTGCTTTACAGTAACACGCCCCACAACAACTTCTTTTGTCTCCTTTGTTTCTGCACCCTTTAGGAGCCTTTCAATTTCGTCAACAAGTTCAAATATGATGTCATAAGTTCTTATCTCTATACCCCTTGATTTCGCTTCGCTTAACGCTTCCTGAACAGGTCTTACATTAAACCCTAAAATAAATCCTTTTGATGCAGATGCAAGAAGGACATCGCTTTTAACGATACCACCAACTCCTTCATGAACTATTTCTATTGGAACAGGCGACTTAATCTCACTAATTGCCCTTTTAACCGCTTCAAGGGAACCTTGTGTGTCTGCCTTTAAAATAACATAAAGCTTCTTTTCTTCACGCTCCTCCATCTCTTTGAGGAGTTCTTCAAGTGTCTTTGGAACCCTTCCCTCTTCTTTAGCCTTCTTCTTTGCCTCTTCTATTTTTTCTTTCTCCTGACGCATTTCTTCAATGGAAGAGAGTTCATAGAAAATCTCGCCTGCTTCTGGTATTTCTTCCAACCCTGCTATCTCTACTGCAGAAACTGCAGGGCTTGAGTTAACATTTTTCCCAAAGGTATCTTTCAAAAATCTTATTTTACCAACAGTGTTTCCAGCTCTGAGATAAGTTCCTATCTTTAAAGTTCCCGTTTGAACAATCACAGTTGCAAGAGGACCAACATTCTTATCAATCCTTGATTCGATCACAGTTCCTGATGCAATTGTGTTAGGATTGGTCTTGAGGTCAAGAAGGTCTGCTTGAAGCCTTATAATTTCAAGCAAATCCTGGATGCCCTGGCCGGTCTTTGCGGATACATGCACATAAACTGTTTGACCGCCCCACTCCTCGGGCAATAATCCTCTATCTGCAAGTTGATGTTTTACCATTTCGGGATCCGCACCAGGCTTGTCAATTTTGTTAACTGCGACAATTATAGGAACTTTTGCTGCTTTTGCGTGGTTTAAAGACTCAATAGTTTGTTCCTTTACACCTTCATCTGCTGCAACCACAAGAATTACAATATCCGTGACCAAAGAACCTCTCAACCTCATCTCGGTGAAGGCTTCGTGACCAGGCGTATCAATGAAAATTATTTTCTCACCATGAATCTCTACGGTTGAAGCACCGATTGCCTGAGTTATCTGTCCTTTTTCTCTTGCTGCAACATTTGTTTTTCTTATTGCATCAAGAAGGGTTGTCTTCCCATGGTCAACATGCCCCATTACGGTCACAACAGGCGCTCTTTTAACAAAATGCTTCTTGAATTCCTCATCCAAAAACGGAGGCACTTTAAGCCCTAATTCTGCTGCTAAATAGTGAACTTCTTTTCTTGAATATCTGTAAGCAGGCTTAAACGGAAGTCCAAATTTCATTATCTTTTCTCGAACTTCCTCAACGGGAATACCAAAATGCCTTGAAAATTCTTCAAGTGTTATGTTGTCGGGAATACTTTCAAGTTCTTCTTTTTTCTCTTTTGCCTTGTTCTTTAATTCATTTACATAATCGGTTATAAGGGCTGCGGATTCCGAATCAATTGTTGAAAGCGTGCTCTTTGCAGGGATGCCGAGTTCCTGCATAATGTCCATAAGATTTTGCGACTTCAGTCCAAGTTCTTTTGCAAGTTCGTAAACCCTTTTGCCTTGTTTACTTTCTTTCTTCATTTACTCCACCTTCTTCCAATTCGACGAGATGAATGTTGTATCCTGTTAATTTTGATGCAAGTGCAACATTTATCCCATCTTTCCCCATAGCAACGGGGGCTTCTTTTTTCTCAACATATACATTCGCTTCCTTTGTATTAGGAATTATCTCTACCTTTTTAACTTCGGCAGGGCTAAGGGCGTTTGCGATGAAAATCTCAGGGTTTGGGCTGTATCGCACAATGTCAATTTTTTCAAAATTAATTGCCTTAGAGACGCTATTTATTCTTGCTCCCCTTGGACCAATGCAGGCACCAACAGGATCAACATGCAAGTCTTTACTAATAACTGCAACTTTTGCCCTTTCTCCAGGTGCACGGACTATCCCTTTTATCTCAACAATCTTCTGTGCAATTTCAGGGACTTCCCTTTCGAAAAGTTTTGCAAGGAAATCGGGATCGGCTCTCGAGAGTATTATCAAGGGATTTCTGTCGCCAAGCCTTACATCTTTTACATAAACATCATACTCTTTGCCACGTATAAGGTGCTCGTTAGGGATTTGCTCTTCATAAGGTAAAAGACCCTCGACTGTTTGAGTCCCTTCTTCAAGACTCATTCCAATTGAGCCCCTTCCTTTAATCCTTGTCACTCTGCCCTTAACAATCGTCCCTTTTTTATTTGCAAAAAGATTTACAAGGTGCTCTTTCCTGCGTTCCGCAATTCTCTGCATAAAAACCTGCCTTGCCGCCATTACTGCAGAAGAAGAAAGAGTTCTTATGGGGATTTCAATAAGGACATGCTCTCCCACTTTGGGATTGTCTGTAAAGTTAAGAGCTTCTTTAGGTGAAATTTCCGTTATGGGATTCATTACATGCTCGACGATTGTCTTCTCGGCATAAAGTTTTATTTCACCCTTTGCAAGATTCACCTTAACGACAGCATTCTCTTCTCCGAAATGCTTTTTATAGGCTTCCTTTATTGATTCAATTATTATTTCAATAATCTCTTCTTTAGGAATCCCTTCGTCCTTCTCAATGTTTCTTAAAGTTTCTATGTCTATCACTTTTTACCCCCTTTTCTTTTCTCAAACATCCTTTCAAATAATGCAACTCTTAAAATCCTTGAAAAGGGAATTGAGACAATTTTGGAATCAACCTCAAAATTAACATTACCGCCTTCGTTTCCTTTCAAAATCCCTTCTTCAGTTATTGTTTGCCCTTTTTCATCTTCGTAAGTAAACCTTACTTCTCTTCCTTCAAAAATATCAAGTTCCGTTCTGTCTTTTAAAACCCTGTCAAGTCCTGGTGTAGAAAGATTAATGTCGTAAACTCCTTCAACACCAATTGCCTTTAAATCGCGCTGAATTTCCCTTGTCAGTTCCTCTAAATCACCAACAGTGATACCCTTTGTTCTCCTGTAAAGAACTGCCTCAATTGTATCACCGGTGATAGATAACTCTATCACCATCATGTTAAACCGTTCTGCATTTTTCCTTACAATCGTTTCTATTTTTTCCATATGCTTTTAAAATAAAAAGTGGGCTCAAAATTACCCACTTCAATCAAAATTTACCTTTATATTGTAAAACATTTCTTTGAATTTTCCAAATTATAATTTTAATCAAATCTATGAAATTTTAAAAGAGGGAAATTTTTTTGATTTTTTTGAGAAAAATTTTCTTTCAATATAATATGAAACTAAGGAGGTATAGATGGGACTTAAAAGCGATAGATGGATCAGGGAAATGGCTTTAAAGGGCATGATAGAACCTTTTGTTGACCACCTTGTAACAGGCGGTGTTATTTCCTACGGGCTTTCTTCCTACGGCTACGACATGCGCATTGCAAATGAATTTAAAGTCTTTACGGGATCATACTCGAAGGAAAATGCAATTGTCGACCCAAAAAATTTTGATAAAGACCTTCTCCAGGATTATGTTGGCGATTTTGTAATCATACCTCCAAACTCATATGTCCTTGGAAGAAGCGTTGAATATTTTAGAATCCCAAGAAATGTTCACTGTATTGTCTTAGGGAAAAGCACATATGCAAGAAGTGGAATAATAGTTAATATAACGCCTTTAGAAGCCGGATGGCTGGGCACCATAACGATCGAAATATCAAATGCAACGCCACTTCCTGTAAAAGTTTATGCAAATGAAGGTATCGCACAGGTTTTATTCTTTGAAGGCGACGAACCATGCGAAACCTCCTACGCAGATAGACACGGCAAATATCAAAGCCAAAAAGGGATAGTCCTTCCAAAGGTGGTTAACGATGAAGGAAAATAAAATAAAAAGGATTTTTACATTCATAATCTCACAGCAACCCGTTGCGTTTTTAACGATACTAATTATAAGACTTTCAAACCTCATAAGTAATGAGGAGTTTTGGGTTTTGCTCCTCTTTTTTTCGATCATCCCGAGTTTTTCCCTTTTCACATTTTTAAAGTACCCATGGGACTTTCAAAAGGAAAGGCATATTTCATTTTTGGTTAACTGGTTAAGTTTCCTTCCAGGACTAATCTTAGTTTACTTATTACATTTTGGAAAGATAAGTTTGTTTATCGCTCTTGCATATAACATAACGGGAATTGTTTTATCAGTTGTAAATGCGTTGGGTTATAAGGCATCGGGACACGCAGCATCAATTGCAGGACCCTCAACAATGCTCACGATTCTTTTTGGGTTAAAAGGAAGTTTGATGTATCTTTTGCTTCTGCCTGCTTCTTATCTTAAGATTTCTCTTAAAGATCACACCGTTATGCAATTTGTTACTGGTGCGTTTATTGCAATAGTTTCGACAATACTTGCATATTATCTTGTGGGAGGTGTTTAATGATTAAAATTGTAACAGACACAACTGCTTACTTTAATGAGGACGAATTAAAGAAGTACGACATAAAGGTTGTGCCGCTGTATGTAAAGAATGAAAAAGGGCAGTGGAAAGAACGTGTTGAAATTTCTGATGACGAGTTTTACGAAAGGCTTAAAAAAGGCGAGATGTTTGAAACCTCCCAACCCTCACCTCAGGACTTCGTCGATGTGTATAAGCCACTTCTTGAGGAAGGGCATGAGATTGTTTCAATTCACATTTCAACAGGTTTATCAGGCACGGTAAATTCAGCAAATGCTGCAAAAACAATCCTTGGGAGTGATAAAATTACTGTTGTAGATTCAAAATCGTCGTCTGCAAATCTTTTAAGAAAGGTTCTTTTAGCATACGACCTTGCAAACAAAGGCTATTCAAGGGAACAAATTGTAAACGAAGTTGAAAAGTCATACAACAGGATTTTTGGGTTTTTCCTTCCCATGGATATAAATTACCTTGTTAAAGGCGGCCGTGTTAGCCACTTTCAAGAAAAGATTGTAACTGCTTTAAAATTATATTTTATCGTCCACCTGAATGAAGGGCGTATCGACTTTTATAAATTCGGTAGGACAAGAAAAGCGGCAACAGAGGAACTTGTAAATATAGTAAAAGGGCTTAAAAACAAGTTTGAGGATTTTGAATATATTGATACAATATATGGGGCAAATGTTGAAGAAGGCGAAGAATTTAGAAAGCGTGTAGAAGAGGTTTTCGGAAAGCCTGTAACAAAGTACAGAATTGGGCCAGTTTTGGGGGCGCATCTAGGGCCCGAGCTTTTAGGCATTGGTGTAGTTTGCAAAAATAAGGAGGTAAAGTAATGGAAAAAGTAAAAATCGTAACAGACTCAACATGCTACATGCCGAAGGCATATCTTGAGAAATACGACATAAAGGTTGTTCCGCTTTATGTAAGATTTGGGGACGAGGTATACCGTGAAGGTATCGAAATGACCCACGACGAGTTTTACAAGAAACTTCATACAACAAAAGGACTACCCGAAACAACACAACCAGCGCCTGAAGACTTCGAGAAAGTCTACAGAGAACTTCTTAGCGAAGGATACGAAATTATCTCGATTCACATTTCGGCAGGATTATCAGGGACATTGAATTCTGCAAATGCAGCAAAGGAAGCACTCGGAAGCGACAAAATACACATATTTGACTCAAAGTTTACATCAATGGGGCTTGGATACCAGATAATGGAAATTGCAAGTATGCTTTACGAAGAAAATAAACCTCTAAATGAAGTTCTCGAAACTATTCCCACACTTTACAAGCATATGAATATTTATTTTCTTGTTCCAGATTTGTTCTGGCTTGCAAGACTTGGAAGAATTGGAAAGGCAAAAGCAATTTTGGGAACTGTTGTAAAAATTAAGCCAATACTTTTCTTTGATGAGGGTGTTGTAAATGTTCTTGAACAACCAAGGACCCTTGAAAGAGGGAAAGAAAGGATGTTAGAACTCACAAAGGAGAAAATTGCAAAACTTGGATTAAAGTACATAACTGTAGCCTACGGAGAAAACCTCGAAGAAGCAGAAAAATACAGAGACTTTCTTGAAAGAGAACTCAATAGGTCTGTTTCCTTAACACAATTAGGACCTGTTATCGGAACACACACGGGACCACAAGTGCTTTCAATTCATTTCTATACAGAAAGAATATAGGAGGTAAAAAATGAGCCTAACAGAAACGAAGGTTTTTTCAGGCCTTCTTGTGATTTCTCTGGGGATTACACTTCTTTTAAAAGAATTTACAACCATCCATGATTCATTTGGGCTTTTTGTTGCAATTTTCTTTATCCTTATGGGCATTGCGCTTCTTGTATTGAGAAGCAACACTCACAAAAACGAAACCCTCGGCTTTCTTATAACGCTATTTTTTGGACTATCCTTACTTGCTCTTGAATTCTACCTTCTTCCCTTTACGACTTTAAACTTCTTTTTCTTGCTTTTCTTATCTATCGGGCTTGGCTATCTTATATATGGAAGCGTAATTCGTTTTTCGATGCGCTCGATATGGACAGGTATTATATTTATTGTGATAGCACTTCTCATTTTCCTTCCGAAAGCCCTTGCAATTGAGGACATTTTCTGGGTAACTGTAAGGAGATACATAGTGCCAATTCTTCTTATAATTGGAGGTCTATTTATATTGCTGCCAACAAGGGGGAGACAATGACAAATGTATGGCCGGAAGGCGAGCCTTTTAGTGCTGTTGGAAGTAAAGATGTTGGCGTTATCGTCTCTCAAGGGTTTACCGGGACTGTTGGAAGTATTATCTACCTTGCAAAATACCTTGGAAGTCAGGGCTATCATGTTGAAGCGCCTCGCTTAAGCGGGCATGCAACAAAATGGGAAGACCTAAACAAGGTAAGATACACCGACTGGATTAACGACATCGAAACCGCATATGAAAAACTTCGCAAGAGAACCAGGAATGTGTTTATGGCAGGTCTCTCTATGGGAGGCGCTCTTACTCTTTATATGCTCGAGCACCACCCAGAACTTAAAGGCGGAATTCTCATAAATCATGTAGTTTTTGTGAACGACCCAAAGGTAAAACTTCTTCCAATTCTAAGCCTTTTTGTTAAATCAATGCCTGCGATTGGTTCAGACATAAAAGACCCGAATGTAAAGGAACCTTCATACGATAGAACACCAACCCGTGGCGCATATGAAATGATAAAGTTGCTCAATGTGATACAAAAGGACCTCGATAAAATTACACAGCCTCTTTTGATACTGAAGTCAAAGGAAGACCATGTTGTGCCTCTTGAAAATGTTGATTACACCTTGAAAAATGTGAAGTCAAAGGATGTTAAGGTTATATACCTTGAGAACTCATACCATGTTGCAACAATGGACTACGACAAAGACCTCATTAATCAATACACGAAGGAGTTTATTGAGGCGCATCTCTAACCTGTAATTTTCTGATTACAACAATATAGCCAAAAGTAGTTTCTTTGAGTTCCGAAAGTTCGAAGGGATATTTAATATCTTTTAATTCCTTTTCTATATCTTTTTTCTTTCCGAGGATAATTTGACCGCCACTTACAATATTTGAAGAAACCCAGTCAAGAATTGTCCCAATCCTATTTACCGCCCGTGCAACAACGCAATCAAAATTATAATCTGTTCTCTTCAAGAGTGCTGCATCCATATGAATTAACTCCACATTATCAAGATGAAGAGTATCTTTTACCATTCTCAAAAACTCTATGTGAACCTTCCTTTTATCGAGTAGATAGAATTTCACATAAGGAAGTTCTATTGCAAGAGGAATGCCGGGGAATCCCGAGCCACTTCCAAGGTCTAAAACTTGAGTGCATTTATAAACATAAGGCATATAGAGTTTTGCTTCATCAATGTGCTTTTTGTAGAGAGTAACTTCGTCTTCCTTGGGGCTCATCAGGACAACCCTTTTAGGTGCATTTTTAAGCAAGTCGAAATAGATCTTTAATTTTTGAGAATCTGTTTCCATATTTTACATTATATCTTGCGTTGAGGTTTTTAAAACAGGCACATTTACATATAATTGAGTATGTGCAGGTTGCTTTTTGTAAGCGGAACAAAAGATAATATTGATAGTGCTTCGTTCCTTATTGATGCACTGGTTAAGGCATCCCTCAATGACCCAACCTATGGGAATGAAGTTATAAGCCATAAGGATGGTTTTGGTTATGTGCTTTACGGCTTAGGCAATGGCAAAATTACCAATATCTATTTCAGGTCAACAAAGCCCATATTTGAAAGTGACAAAGATATCGTATCTCTAAAGAATACCTTAAAGGGCTTTGACAGATTCGCTTTTGCAATCCATGTAAGGCTTGCATCGGCAGGCTCGAAAGATACCGTAAATATTCACCCATATATGTTTTCTCTCCCAAACGGAATAAATTTCTTTTTTATGCATAATGGCACTCTTTGCAAGGATAAAGTTGAAGAAAAATTTAAAGTCAAAGTGGATGATAATCTTTCTGATTCGTTTACCTTTTCGTATGCAATATCAAGAAAACTTGAGAACTTTTTAAAAGCAAAAGAGTTTCTAAAAAGCGGAAAGGATTTTGTAAAAGAGAATAGTGGATTCAATACAATTTCGTTTTTTGCGGATGGAAATAATGTCGATTCGATAATTACCGTTTTCTTTAAAGGAAAGAAAGACTATTACAAGGCATATTTCCTTGAAAACCAAGGGCTTATTGCCTTTATGTCAAGCACGCTAAAACTACACTTGGAAAAGGACACACAAGACAAACTCGAAGAAATTTCCACAGGCACGATGCTAACAATTCAAGACATATTGGGGGATACTAAGATATCAAGAGAGAGTTTTTAATAAATTTATAAACATTCGCCTTGACTTTCAAAGTCAAAATTCAAAAAATACCAACTCCTAAAAATAGCTTTGAAAAATCACCAAAACTATTTAGAAATATAAAAAGAAAGGTCTAAAACATTAAAGTCAAAATCTTTTGTAATAGTTATGTATTGGTAATCACTATCTTCTTTTAAAGTTAATCCTCTGGGAAGATCCTTGATTAAAAAGTTTTTAGGAACTGCAATAGTTATGCCTTCCAAGTTTTCTTTATTTGATAAACTAATTTTGTTTTTAGAAAAATCTATTTCAAATTTTGTGTTTAGAAGTTTAAAGAGAAAGTTTGTAAAATAAGACATCGGTTTTACCTGGACCATTTTTTGTTTTTGAAGGCTCTCCAAATAATCCAAAAAGCCTTTTAACGCATTTGGATAAAGCGGTATGTCATAAGGATGCGAATATATAAGCCTTATTGTATGCTCTTTTGATACATAGTCAGTAATTGCAAAAAGCCATTTTTTAACATCCTCTTCGGTTTTGCCTGCTTTTTTCATCTCAAAGAAACTTGCGTCCTTACCAAGAGAAGAAATTGGAAATGCAACAACCTTATCTGATACCATTTTTCCATTTATAAATGTCCTATTAGGGGAAGAACCATTATCTCCTGTGTAGTAATAACAAGACATTCCAAGTTCTTCTAAAACTTTTGTAGCTAAAGGCTGTGGGTGAACACCATTAGGAGCAGCATATTCAGTTATTTTATATCCAGTTATGCTTTCTAAGCACTGATTGTTCTTTAAAATATATTCGTATATCTCTTTTTCTCCAAAAACCCCTTTCATTATATTATTTGAAAAGAAATTATGCCCCCAACCACCATGCGAACCTATTATTCCAAATTCAGCAAGTTTCCTCACTAAATCTTTTCCTTTACCACATGCATCAAACCCTAAACCATCTCCGGGTTTATCTCTAAAATCACCAGCGGTTATATCAATAGAATACTCAATCCCTTTTCTTAAATAGTTATTTTCTATCATATACGGTATACTTTTCCAATCGATACTTGAGTCAACATGCCAGTTTACAACTAATCCGCCTGTGCCATATGGCACATTTACCAAGTGAGGTATTTTTACCACCTTAAAAAGAAAGGTTCTAAGGAAAGTTCTCAGTGGGAAATCGTCTGCATACGATTTAAGGTAGCCCAAAGGTAAATTTACATACATTACTGCCCCTTTTTGGTATTTCTTTATTATTACTCCTGGATACTTTTTCCCATCTTTCGAATTTATAAAGGCATAGATTTCCTTATCATTCAGATTTTCTTTTTTATCTACTACCGCTACAGGATACTCAAATTTACCGTATGAATACCCACCCAAAAGACGCCCTTCAATCAATTTCCAATACGGAATACCCAAAAAATCTTGATTATTCTTGTTATCAATACACAGGTATCCGGCAGTAAAGCAAGAAGCCCCATATTGCTTATAAGTTATGTAGTTTGCACCAATAATATGAGAAAACAAACCCTCATCAAGATAAGCATTGTTAAAATTCTTTATTCCAGGATCAAAACAAAAGAAAACATTTCCGCCGTTTTCAAGATATTTCTCGATCCACGAAACTATTTCGATAGGCAGATATTGATTTACACCGTCGGGAAACAAAATTACATTCTTAGATTTGACAATTTTCACAGGATCAAGAGTAATTACGTTAAACACATTAACATCTCTGTGAACAACCCCCTCTTCGTCTAACACGCTCTTATACGCATCCAGGACATAACCAGAGTTTTTTAAGGAGTTTGGGTTGTATAAAATCAAAACAGAAAAATCATTTCTTGTTAAAGAGTATATTTGTATGATATTTTTGTAAGAAAATAAAATCAAAAAAATTAAAACAAGCAAAGTTAAAATTACTGTAAATTTTTTCATTCTACTCTTCCTTCTCCTTCTGTCATTACATATCCATATATTTTCACCGGTCCTTTAATAGTAATACCCTTCTTTCCTATAACAGATTTGATTTTTCCTTCTTCTCCAACCCTGACATTATCTTCTAATACAACTTTCCCCTGGGAGAAAATATCTCCTTTTACAATAACATTTTTAGATACAAATACATCCTTTTCTCCAAACAAATTACCGTGGATTTCTACATTTCCTTTTACAAAGAAGTTGTTGTATGTTTTAATACTTCCTTTTATAACCGCCTCACTTACAACACCCTTATTGAGTTCTCCTTCATGTTGTGTTGTAATTTCCTTTCCAAAAAGTCTCTTGAATATGCAACCTTTACCAATTTTAATTACTCCATTTGAAGTTGCGCTTACTCCAAGGTTACAACCATTTTCTATATTTATACCTTTTTCAGCATCGATCCATCTCAATACCCTTGAATATTTACCTAAATAAACTTCCCCTTCACAAGCCATCGCCCTTATTACATTTTTCTCTCCAATGTGTGCGTTTCCTTTTACATAGACCTCCTTGTTAAGAATGACATTTTCATGTGTTTTAAGATCATTTAAGACATACAAAATTTCATTTAATTCAGTGTTTGAAGGAATATCATAAAAATAAAAGAACCTTACATTATCGTGAAAAAATTCAACTTTTTCGTTTGCATAAAGTGCTTTTTGAACTTCATCATCTTTAATCTTCGAATGCAACTTACTTTTAAAAGATTCAGAGAAATATCTTGGATTTTTTGAATAATAGAAGTTAATATCAAGAGGAAGGTTATCTTTGGGATTAAAATACTCTATCAAACCAGGCAAAAACGGCAACAAAACCAGCAAGAAGAAAACAAAAACTACGAGCAACAATTCAAATCTCCTCCATTTCTAAATCTTTGAGTCTTATGCCAGGTTGGATTTCTTTTAGTTATAATGTCTAAAATAGAGTCAAAAAAGCCCAACGATGAATACCACATATTAAAGAAGAAATTAAAAAGTAAAAATGGTAAAAGAAATAGACGATATGTCCCACCATCTAAAAAGGCACCTAACCCAATTTCGTAAAAAGGCGCAAAGATCCCAAAGGTAGTATATGCGGAAAGTAATAGAAAAACCAAGGCACCACTTAAAATTTGAATTTCTCCCAAAAAGAAAAGAATGATGCTGTCAATTAGCCCAAAAAGGATAAGAGGTGGAACTAAATATATACATAGTAGAAAAACACCATCAACTTTTTCTTTCACAGAGAGAAACGGTGATTTAATTAGTGGTAACAAATATTTAAACATAACTTGATTATGACCACGAGACCATCGCCTTATTTGTCTTGCTCTTGCATCCCAGGTTTCGGGTGACTCTTCATAGCACTCTGCCCTATTCATATATGCAACTTTTTTGTGAGAAATATAAGTCCTTATGGTAAGTTCTGTATCTTCAGCAAGAACCTTTGGATCAAAACCACCAAATTTTAAAATTAATTCTTTTCTAAAACCTCCAACTGTTCCTCCGTATTGTGGTATAAGACCAAGGTTATATCGTGCTTGTTGATCAACCTGGTATCCCCCGCTTCTTTCAAGTTCAATAAGCCTTGTTAAAAGGTTTTTAGATACATTTAGAGGAATTACTCTCCCCATTACCGCACCTATCTCTGGATCTAAAAAAGACACTACAAGATCTCTAACAAGCCCTTTCGAAGGAATATAATCCGCATCAAAAACTATTATTATTTCGCCATTTGCAACTTTAATTGCATCATTAAGTGAGGAGGGCTTTCCCCTTACTCTGGATGAATCTCTAAATACTGGATGAATAAGGTTTGGATATTGCTCTGCATAACTTTCAAGGATCTTTCTTGTTCCGTCACTCGAATTGTCATCGATTGGTATGATTTCTAATTTTTCATGAGGATAGTCAACATTAAGGAGAGCATTTAAAACATTTCCTACCACTTTTTCCTCATTATGCATAGGAATTAATACGCTTACAGTTGGTAAATCTGAATCTAAAACATCCTGATATCCAAGTTTTTGTTCACCAAATACCCTGTTGAATGAAAATATAAAATGCCTTATGGCATATAACGAGATTACAACTGTTAAAACAACAAGATAAATTCTTAATATTAGTACACCCATCTCCAAAACCTTTTATCTTTCTGCATTTTATTTGATAAAATCCCCAAAAAAAGAGAAAAGAACCCTACAATGTATGTAAAATCCAGAATAGGACCAAAGACAAAATAAAGAACAGGTAAGAAAAGATAAGATAAATTTAAAATCACATACAGAAAAAATGCATATCTAAAAAACCCAAAAACAATATAGTAAATAAGCACCAAGAAAACAATAAAGAATTTTATCAAGAAGTGAGAAGGGGCAAATTCTAAAGAAAACGCCACGATTATAGGAACGAAAAGCCAAATTCCAATCTCTGTGTTAAAATAAAGTTCTGAAAAAGTTTTGATATTATATGGAAATTTTGATGGGAAAAACATAAAAAAGATTGACGAAACAAGTATTAATAAAAGTGCATATATTGTCCAAAGTTTAACAGGCTTTGATTTTATGAATTTAGACAGAACAATTCCGATAGTTGATACAATAAAAGTAACAAGAGAAAATAAGTATGAAGGATATTTTCCCGGTAAATCTAAGACATAAAAATCTGTCAAAAAATTGCTGCTTTTAACCAATAGTACATTAGGATAGTTTGAAAGAGTGAGTTTAGTTAATTCGCATATTTTGAGGATGATTCTATTGGAAAATAATAAAATTAAAACTTCAAAAGGAAATATTAACAGGATAAGATAAGGAAAAAATCTCTTATTATAAACTAATTTTCTATAAGCTCTATGATAAGGTATAAATTTTTCTTCACAGGGCTTCACATTTAAATTATAACAAAAATGCAAAAAATTGTATTACAAAAATTAAAATCTTTAAACTTTTCTTATTTCCCGATGAGGCTTGGGAGAGTAAACATGGGAAGATACATTGCAACAGCTATAAAACCCACAATAACGCCAAGAATCACAATCAAAGCAGGCTCTATTCTTGATGCAAGATTCTTTAGAGTAAAGTCAAGCGACCTGTCCCACAAATCCGCAAGACGCTCCAAAGATGTGTCAAGTAAACCTGACCGCTCACCAACTGCGACCATCTGAACCATCACCTTTGGGAAAAAGCTTCGATGTGAAAGAGCCTCTGAAAAACTCTGCCCGGATTGAATATCATGCGCAACACCTTCGATTTCCTTTATTATGTATGCGTTTGTTGCAACCGATGATGCAATTAAAAGCCCATCAAGAATGTTGTATCCGCTACCGCTAATGAGTGCAAGCGACCTAACGAATCTTGAAAGACTCCCAAACTTAGCAATACGACCAAAAAGTGGCACCTTTAACTTCATATAGTCAATCGTAAGACGCCCTTTTGGAGTTGCATAAGTAATCCTGTAAATTAAGTATGCGATAACAACTATTGCAACAAGGACAAACCACTTGAATCTAATGAAGTTACTTATAGAAAGAAGGATTCTTGTAGGAGTAGGCAAATTTGCACCAGCCGATACAAACATAACGGTAAATCTCGGCAAAACTACTGAAAGCATAAAAATAACAACACCAGTTACAACAAATACAACAAACTTTGGATAGGCAAAGGCACTTGCAATTTTTCTTCTTATCTCTAAATCTCTCTCAAGATATTGGTAAATGCCATGGAGGACTTTATCAAGACGACCTGTTGCTTCGCCAACAGAAAGAAGGCTTGTGTAAACTGGTGAAAAGACATTGGGGAATTTCTTAAAAGCGCTACTTATAGAATTTCCTGCCTCAATACTTTCTTTAATATCAAGAATAATTTTTCTTAGGTATGGATTTTCTTCCTGGTCGTATAATCCCTGAAGTGCATCAACTATTGTTAAGCCAGAACTAATAAGTGTTGCAAGTTCACTTGTAAAAAGGATAAGTTCTTCATCTTTAACTTTTGATAGCCCGAGATTAAGATTAATACCAATTTTAGGCTTTTTGTATTCAGTTATTTCAAGAGGGTACAGTCCTTTGCTCTCTAAAATCCTGTGAACCTCATTTTTGTTTGGTGCAGAAATTATGCCTTTTACAGTTTTTCCCTTTTTATCAACTGCAACATATCTATATTCGCTCATAGACCTGCAACTCTTTCAACCTCTTTAAGTGTGGTAATGCCTGCTTCAACTTTAATAAGACCTGCCTTCTTCATTGTAATCATTCCTGACTTAATGCTTTCTTCTTTAATCCTGTCATATGGAGCAGACTTTTCAATAAGACCTCGTATCGTCTCATTTACTTCAAGCACTTCAAATATACCAGTTCTTCCCTTATAGCCCGAATTATTACAGATAGAGCATCCGCTCCCAATATACAACTCTTTAACTTCGTGCCCAAGTTCCCGGACAAACACTTCTTTCTCAACTTCACTTGCAGTGTATTTCTTTTTGCAGTTAGGACATATTACCCTCACAAGCCTTTGCGCAATAATACCAACAAGGGATGATGCAAGTAAATATGGTTCAACTCCCAGGTTCAAAAGCCTGATGGGGGTTGATGCTGCGTCATTTGTGTGGATCGATGCAAAAACAAGGTGTCCTGTAAGTGATGCCTCAACTGCAATCTTTGCGGTTTCAAGGTCTCTTATTTCTCCAACCATAATAATATCAGGGTCAAGCCTCAAGATTGAACGCAAGCCTGAAGCAAATGTGATGCCTGCTTCTTCGTTAATCTGGGTTTGCACGATACCTTCGATGTTGTATTCGACAGGGTCTTCAAGCGTTATGATTTCCTTTTCACCATTATTAAGCGTTGATATTGCAGAATAAAGCGTTGTTGTCTTTCCAGAACCTGTTGGACCTGTTACAAGAATGATACCATATGGACGCCTTATAAGACGCAAGAATATGTCAAACTGCTCGGGAAGCATCCCAAGCCTTTCAAGTGGCATAAGGAGTTTTTGTTTACTTAAGATTCTCAGGTTCAATTTTTCTCCAAACGAAGTCCCCATCGACGAGACTCTGAAATCATAGAAATCGTTTCCATGCTTTGCAGAGAAGTGACCATCCTGAGGACGCCTTCTCTCTGCGATATCCATATTAGAATTAACCTTTATAAGGGAGATAATAGAGTCTGCAATATCCTTTGGAAGCGTAAGCACATCATACATAACACCATCAATCCTGTATCTAACTTTCGTATAGAACTGCTGTGGATCAAAATGAATATCAGAAGCATTCTGGTTTATCGCATCAGAAATAATAGAGTTTGCAAGGGTTACTGTTGCAGGCTCAACGCCTGTTGGAGTCTCCGAGATAACTCTTACTGTTGTTTGTTCTGATGGTTTGTTTGCTGAGACTGTCTTTCCAACTTTGCTTTCAATTGAGTAAATCTTGTTAACGGCTCTCTCAAATTCTGCATCACTTATTATGTTGGGCTTAACCTTAAACCCTGTAAGGAGTTTCACATTTTCAAGGACTTCCGGGTTTATGGGAGGAACAACTGCAACTTCAAGCGTATCGTTATATCTTTTTATAGGCAATACCCTGTTTATCCTCACAAAACTTTCTGGAAGTATCGTAGAAAGAGTTGGGTCATCAGGAATATCCTCAAGAGAAACTGATGGGATATTGGTTTGCTCTTCAAATATCTTTGAAAGTTCCTGAGGGGTAATAAGCCCTCTATTAATAAGTATTTGCCCTAATTTTTCGCCTGTTTTTTTCTGCTCTTCAAGAGCACTCTGTAACTGTTCTTCTGTAATCTTTCCTAACTTTACAAGGATTTCACCTAACTTAGGCTGATAGTTCAATGGCTCACCTTCCCTTCGTAAACCCAACGCTCCTTCGAATTTGTGAAAATATAGAATACAACATCAAGCGTACAATCTCTTCCGTTAAAAGTTAAATTGACTTCCTTAATGTGATATGTATAATTTTCAAGATAATTAAGGAACTTGATTGCAGAGTCGTAGTTTGCCTCAAATCCAAAATTTACAGGAAGGGTCTTTAATGGTGGATTTCCATCGATAACAGTCGATAATGTTCCAAAACTTATGTGGTTTACCGTTACGCCTTCGTTTAGCCCTGCATCGTATAAGTTTTTGAAAAAGAAAAGAAGCGAGTCATCATCAAAGAACTTTGAACCTGCGCTTTCAAGTTCGCTTTTGCTTTTCTCAATTTCACTTTTAAGGCTCTCCACAGTCTTTGACGTCTCTATGAGGTTTTGAAGTTCGGAGGTTTTTGTTGCAAGTTCTTTTGATTTATAGGTAAGTAAAAATGCGTTATAGCCGATAAAGGCAAGGACAAAAACAATTTCAACTACTGCAACAATAATAAATATTTTTACCTTATTTTGTTTTTTCATTTCCCCTTCCTCATATTTGCTTGCATTTCAAAAGTAAATTCGTTCGTCTTTCCCCCGTCGACACTAAGGACAGTTGCATTATATATGTAAGTTGCTTTTGATAAGTTCTCTTCAAAGTTAAAAACATTTCTCATCGTGTTAGAATTTCCTCTTAAACTTATAGACGAATCATCTTTAAGCGCAATATAAATGATGGAAACACCACCGGGAGAAAGGGATTTAAATTCCTTAAGGACAACCGAATACGGAGGGTTTACATTTATTGAACTTTCAACCTCTTTTATTTTGCTTAAAAGCCCCTTGAGGTTCTGAAGGTCCTGCCCGAGTTTTGTTGCATCTTCTGCTGGCTTTGAAATTTCGCTTATTGACTTTAAAACGCTTGAAAGCTGGGCATTTGCAGAGTTTATGGAATCCCTCAGGAACGGATATACAAGAATTGCTCCTCCATTTACTACAACAAGCACAAGAACTGTTGTCAATACTTTAAGCCTTTCAGAAACTTTCTCCCTCAGGAAGTGCTCGGTTATCGAAAGATAATTTACTTCGCCTTTTTTAAGTTTTGAAAGAAGTGCAAGACCGATAGGGACAGCGTATTCGTTGCCACCAGTTTTTTGGATCTTCAAGAAGACACTCTCATCACTAAAACCGACACTTTCAGGAAGCGTAAGGAGTAACGCCGGGCTTGGAATTCTCTGTGACAGGAACGAAATAATATCAAATGAATTAGGGTTATTTACAGAAACAAAGACTTCTTTTACGGGAATGTTGAGATTTCTTGAAACATAGGAGAGTGTTGAAACGATATTTCCAACCCAGGTGCCTTTAAGGGCAAGGTCGCCTTTTTCGAAGCAATCGTACCCGAGGTCTTGGGTATAATTAAATACAATTCTCTTTCCCTTAGAAACGGTAAGCGTGGTAGATTCTTTATCGACATTAAGGACAGCATAGATGCTATTTTCAGCATAGAGGGCGTTAACAAACTCAACAAGCGCAAGTTGAGGGATTGTAATCGTGCTTGCCTTTATCCTTGATGCCTTCAAAAACTGAAGCACGGAAAGAAGGATTGGCTCCTTTATTCCCGCCCAGATTATGTCAACCTCATCACCTCTATCCTCAAGGATACTAAAACCAAGAGAGACATTCTCTTTTTCAAAAATTGCATAGTCTCTTATCTCAGTTTGTATTAACTTCACAATTTTACTTTCAGGAATCTTTGGAACAGTTTTTATGCGTGTAAGCACTTTGCTTGAAGGAAGCGAAACAACACATTTATCGTATTTCGATTTTCCTACAAACTCCCTTAATGCCTTTATAACATTTGCATCTTTGAGGGCATTTTCAAAATTTTCATATTCGATTTCAAAAAGGGAGGATATGCTTATGCCCTCATCGCTCTCCTCAACTACAGCGCACCTCAAAGAACTTTCATTTAAAGAAACCCCCAAAACATAATTTTTCATCTTTCTACCTCATCGAGAATAGTTTAGTAAATATATAGTTTTTTGCAAAGTAAAGTTAGATTTTGTTGTAAGAGAAATCGTAACGGTATAAGGTGTGGTTGTCGGGGGAGAAGCGTTAAAATTAGTTATAATACCGTTCTCTAAACCGGGTGGAAATGTTGAAAGTGGAGGATTTGCACTTGTCCCAATGCCCCTTAGGAAAATCTTATTAGCAGTATCAAATTTATACACGCAATAGAGGGTCGACTTCTTTGTGCCATTTGCATCTGCATCTGTGTATGTAAATGAAAGAGTATAGTTTGAGAAACTGATGCTTCCATTATCTGCACGCCTTATCCTCTGTTCAATATCCTGCATAATGACATTTGCAAAGTACTGTTCCTTTACATAACTACTTTCAAAAAGATTTCCCTGGACATAATTTATTATCAAGGTCGATAGAGGAATTGCTAAAATGAGTATAAGGAGAATTACAATAGACATTTCAACAAGTGTAAAACCTTTCCTACAGCCCGATATCCTTACCATCGGTAGTTCTCCTTACGAAGTTTGCATCGATTTTAATGATTTCTGTTGTTGATGAGCCTTTATAGATATAAATAGTTGCTCGCCTTATGTAATAGTTACCGCTTGATTGAGATGAAGTGAAAACAATCTTATACGAAAATTGGTTGTAAGGCGAGGAGAATGTGCCTGTTTGTGGGGAAGTCAATTGCGAAAGTTCTGAATAACTTTTTGTTTTTAATTCTTCAATCTTTTGCGATGCAAGAAGGGTTGCAATCTCCATATCAGATGTTGTTGCACTACCCTTGCCAAGGTTGTTAATAACATTAATGCTCCATAAGACGACAAGTGAGATTAAAGCAATCGAAATCGCCATCTCAATAAGCGTAAGTCCTCTCCGTTTCATTAGTATTCCTCCCTGTATGAACCTGGAAGGTACGTAAAACCTGAAGCAGACCCAAAATGAGGAGGCGGATTATTGTAGTAGTCTTTAGTATAATTAAAAGTGGTTTCGTTGTAATCCCAATCTGTCGTCAAACTCTTAGCAAACAAAGTGCCATTTATGTTAAGATAGCCCCAAGCAGAACCATAAGAAAATGTAACAGGTGAATTGGAATACAAAAATCCCTGAACTGTAAAAGTTTTGT
>JAEMPV010000147.1 GCA_022759145.1 Caldisericum sp. | reverse complement strand
TCCTGATACATATCTCGTAAACTTCAACGGAAAAACGATAGAGTTAGTAAAGTTAGGCGATGTAGCAAAAGTGGTAGTTGGATTACAAACAGGGGATAACGATTATTACTTAAGACAACTTCCAGATACAAGAGGGAATTATCAAGAAATTGATTTGAATCTTGTTTTGAAAGAAGATGAACTTGAGAAAATACGAAACAACGAGAAATTAAGAATGGATATTATAGAAAATGGTATCTGCACAAACCCAGCACACAAAGCACATCAACACAGGTATTTTGGCGGCAGGTATTTTGTGCCTTACGATAAGGGCGGGGCATCAGACATTGAAGAAGGGTGGCTGCCCAACTATTATGTGCCAACTCCATATTTTATTGATTGGTCAGAGGAAGCTCTAAAGAGAATGAAAAGTCTGACTATTGCAGATGTACATAGAAAACAAGGTAAACCAATTCCATCTGAAAGAAAGTATTATGAAAGTCAAATTGCAGCAGTTTTTCGTAATACCGATTTCTATTTCAGAGAAGGGATAACAATTTCCTACACCGGATATTATGCACCTATGTTTCGAATTAAGGGTGTATCTATTTTTGATGTTGGTGGTTCTTCAATATTTCCTTCTGTAATCTCAAGTTATTTGGCAATTGGGATATTAGCATCCAAAGTTGTAAAATTGCTTTCAAAGTGTTTTATTGATAGCACAGTGAATTTTCAAGTAGATGAAGTTAAAAAAATTCCAATCGTTTATAATATTCCTGACAATTACAAGCAAAAACTTACTCAATTAGTCTCTTCCATCATCGCCCACCAGAAGCAAGACCCTCGTTACGATTACATGACCAACGAGCAGGTTGAGATTGACAAGCTTGTTTATGAGTTGTATAACCTCAATGAAGAGGACATCCAGGAAGTCGAGAACTGGTATTTTAGACGCTATCCGAAACTTGCGAGGATAATTGAGGCGAAATTGAAAGGTGCGAAAAATGATAACAAGTAATTGTGTTTCATTAAGGTGCAATTACAGCAACTTGTTCAATACTAAACTTAAAGAATTAAAGGGAGGTGTAGAATGGACTACTTAGACATTATTGACAACAGAAGGAATTTCCTTAAGGATGAAGTGAACCATATATTGTCATCAACAGAAGAAGCTAAATTTGCCGTTGGTTATCTATTCCTGTCTGGATTTAATGAAATTATTCGTAATATTTCTCATCTCAAAGAACTTAAACTGATTATTGGAATCGCATCCGATACAAAGACTATCGAAGAAATTTCAGAAGGTATAGCAAGAAGAGAGGAACTTGAAAATGTTGCAAAAAGACTTTCATATCAAAAACCAGAAGAGAGGGAAAAAATTATAAATGGCTCAAAGTATAAAATAGGGCAAAGCATTGGTGGACTTGAACAATCCGAAGAAAACGAAAATATGATACTCTCTCTCAGGGATCTTATTGCAACAGGTAAAGTCAAAGTGAGATTGTATACCAAGCATAGACTTCATTCAAAAGCGTATATATTCAAGTACAAAAGGGAGACAGCTGAACAAACAAGGAGCGAAGGAATAGCGATAGTAGGAAGCAGCAATTTAACGCTTGCAGGTTTTACGCAGAGCACGGAGTTAAACGTATATGTGCGAGGAAATGAAAATTTTAAAGAGATTAATCGTTGGTTTGAAGATCTGTGGAACGAATCAGAGGATTTTAGCAAGGAACTTCTAGAAACGATTGATAACAGCTGGGCTTTAAAATATGCCAATCCTTATGATATTTATATATTGACACTCTACAACATTGTAAGATCCAAAATGCAGTTCAGAAGCGGTGTTCTTTGGAATTGGAGCGGAATGCCACAGTTGTACAGATTTCAAAAAATAGCTGTAATGCAAGCATATGAAATTTTAAACCGATATGATGGAGTTTTCATTTCCGATGTGGTGGGACTTGGTAAGACATTCGTTGGTTCTGCACTGCTTAAACAATTGAATAAGAGAGCAGTTGTCATTTGCCCTCCTCGCCTGAAAGATATGTGGGAAGAGTTTGGGGAGAAATTTAAAATTGACATTAAAACTATCTCCCTTGCTGCCCTAAATAGAGGTGTTTTTGATGAAGAAAGTATCCTCTGGAAATACAGGGATAGAGATGTTGTTTTGATTGATGAAAGCCACTATTTCAGGAACTCGGATACGCTACGATATCGCGAGGTACAACCTTTTTTGGTTGGGAAAAAGGTAATACTTTTGACAGCAACTCCGCAGAATACTTCAATATGGAACATATACAACCAGATGCGACTGTTTAACCAGGAAGGGTCTAATAACTATCAAGTAAAAGGAGGTTCTCTTAAAGAATTTTTTAATCTTGTGGAAAGAAAAGAAGCCAAGATTCAGGATTTGCTCAGCAAGGTACTAATAAGACGAACAAGAAGACATATTCAAAAATACTATCAATCACTTGAGAATGTTCCTATCGAATTTCCAAAAAGAGAACTAAAAACTATTTCTTATAACATCGATGAAACATACAATAATCTCTTTGAGAAAATTGAGAATGCGTTAAAGAAACTAACCTATGCAAAATACAATCTATGGTCATATGTAAAGGAAGAAAAACAGAACGAGGCAATTTATATGGACCTTAAAAAGGTAACAGGAACCCTCAAAGGATTGCATAAGGTGATGTTATATAAAAGGCTTGAAAGCAGTATTAATGCCTTTGCTAAAACAATTGAAAGACTGCTTGCAATTCACAAAAAGTTCTACGAAAGCCTTGAGGCAGGCATTATCCCTGCAGGAGAAGAAGCGCAAGACTTGATTTATAACGAAGACATTGAAATACCAGACGTGCTAGAAGAACTGAAAGAGGTTTCAAAGAAGTACAATGTAAGCGATTTCAAGATGGATAAACTAAAGCAAGACCTCAAAAAAGACATTGAAATATTGACAGATATAGAAAAATTTTTAGAGAATGTCTCGAATTCAAGCGACAAGAAGCTTGAGGAACTTGAGAAAATTTTAGTTAATCATAAGAAAGAAAAGGTCTTGATATTTTCTGAATACGCAGACACTGTTAAATATATTTACGAAAGATTAAAGGGCAAAGTTGAAAATCTATCTTTTGTGACTTCAGAAACCAAAGATGCAATATCTATTATAAGAAGGTTTGCTCCTAAGGCTAATGGATACAAGTTGAAAGACAACGAATCGCCTATTGATGTTCTTGTTTCTACGGATGTATTAAGTGCTGGGCTGAACCTTCAAGACTGTGGAATTATCGTGAACTATGATTTGCACTGGAATCCTGTGCTTCTGGTTCAAAGAGCAGGTAGAATCGATAGAATTGGAACTGAACACGAAACTATCAGGATTTATAACTTCTTGCCGCATAAGAGAATTGAAGAAAGAATTTCCCTTAAAGAAAGACTATCGAGGAGAATTCAGGAGATCCATGACCATATTGGAGAAGATGAAAAAATACTGGATGAATCTGAGAGACTTAATGAAGAAGCCTTGTATGCAATCTATGAAAGTATGGACATTGAGAAGTTAGAAGAAGAAATCGATGAGGACGAGTTTAATCTTGACGAAGCTGAACTACTTATAGAGACATTGGAAAGGGAAAAGCCTGAATATATGAATTACATAAAAACTCTACAACCAGGAACGAGAAGCTGTAAAAAAGGCGAGAACTATCAAGGAGTTTTTGCTTATTTCAGAAAAGGAGATATAGACGGCTTATATATCCTGGATAAAAAAGGTGAAATTGTACAAGATATAGGGAAAGTAATATCAGAAATCAGATGCTCAGCAGAAGAAAAGCAGCTTAGCATTTCCAAAGAAGATAAGCAATTGTTATTCACTGGTTTAAAACAATTGGAAGAATATTTTAAAAAGGATTACCAAAGTAGGGTAGAATCTGAATCGCAAAAACCCCATGTTGTTGTCGAAGTAATTAAAAAACTTGCCGATCTAAGAAAAAAAATGAAAAATGAAGAAGACTTGACATCGATAGATATAATAAGTAATGCATTGAGCAGGGGAATTCCTGATGAGGCATTAAAAGAATTGAGGAAACTCGAAAAAACCAGTCTAGATGATAACGAATATTTAAGTAGTCTTGTTAAGATTTATAACAAATATAAACTCGGTAATTTACAACCTTCTGAGAAAAAAGAACAAGAATATGAGGCTATTGAACTAATTTGTTCAGAAGTATTAAAGTAATACTTAAAAAGCTGAAGGAGGTGTGGCAATGGACATTTACTCAGTAAAAAACGGAAAGTTGACTTATGTAAAAGAAGTTGATTTTCAAACAAAGAAGGACATGCAGGAGTTGTGTGATAATAACCTAAAGGAGCTATTTAATCTAGAACTTGTCAAATCTCATCTTACTATTAAATCTGTTAGCATTGATACTCTTGCATTTGATCCAAAAACAAACGCCTTTGTTGTAATTGAGTACTTGAAGAGTGTAAATCTCAATGCTATTAAACAAGGCTATAGTTATTTGTATTTAGTTGATAATAACAGATCGGATTTTATGTCTATGTTGAACGAAAGAGGAATAAGGTCAATAAGGAAAAATGATATAAACTGGAGTAAAGCGCGTGTTTTATTTGTTGCTTCTTCGTTTTCACTAAATCAAGAAATCAATTTTGATGAACAAACACCATTTGAATTGTGGCAGATTAAAAAGTATGCGAATGATATAATAACTCTTGAACAAATAAAATTAGTCGTTAATACAGAAGACAAACATCTATCAGGTGTTCCAGATGATATAAAAGAACTTTATAAAAAAATTAAGGGTTTAATACTATCAATTGATGACAATATTAGGGTAGAACCGAAAAAGCATTATATAGCATTTATTACCAAGACAAATTTTACAGACATTGAAATTCACAAAAAAGAATTGAAAATTTACTTGAATCTCAAAAAAGGTAGCCTGAATGATAATAAAAATTTAGCAAGTGATGTTTCTAATGTGGGTCATTGGGGAAACGGAGATTATATGGTACGTGTCAATAACAATACTGATTTAGACTATCTTCTGACTTTAATTAAGCAATCCTACGAGAAAAATAGTGCTTGAAAATAAATAGATTTAAGACTATATTTTCGAAAGATAAGTCACCAAAAGAATGCTTTAAAGATTATCTACAATCGGTCCAGAGGTTGCCATAGGTATCACGCTTATTGATTCTGAAATGACTCTTCTTGCAGAGAAAACCCTTCCCTGCGTTCATGGTGGCGGTTGATACGGAGACTCCTCGCAAAGTCGGCTCGGGGTGACGTCGTGGGGTCATCTCGAGCGAAGCGAGAGATCTCCGCTTTTAATTCTTTGTTTAAAAGTGATTTTTCTCTTCCATAAAAATAATTTTCTAAAACGTGCGAAAAATATTTGAAAAATACTTTTAAAGTCATAAAATGTAGAAAAGAAGGAGGAACTAAAAAAAAATAGGAAAAGTTTTACTTACCACCTTTAATCCCTTACGGCTTAACCGATGAGGAAATAAAAATTATAGAAGGAGGCGAATAAATGCCAAATAATGAATTGTTAT
>JAEMPV010000146.1 GCA_022759145.1 Caldisericum sp. | reverse complement strand
TTCCGGATGCGGGAAAACAACACTACTCAGGTCTATTGCTGGCTTTGAAACTGTTGATAGTGGCGAAATTGTTGTTGATGGTAAACTTATTAATGATGTTCCACCAGAAAAGAGGGATGTAGCAATTGTTTTCCAGTCGTATGCCCTTTTCCCTCATATGACAGTTTTCGAGAATGTTGCGTTTCCCTTGATGATTAAAGGTGTTCCAAAGGCAGAGCAGGAGAAAGTTGTTTTGCCATTGTTAGGGATGCTGAAGATTTCAAACCTTAAGGATCGTTATCCCCGTCAATTATCAGGTGGTCAGCAACAGAGAGTTGCTCTTGCAAGAGCACTTGCTAAAAGTCCTAAGATTTTGCTCCTTGATGAGCCCCTTTCTGCTCTCGATGCAAAAGTAAGAGAAGAGATACGAGTTGAAATAAGAAGGGTTCAAAAGGAACTTTCAATGACCACCATTTATGTTACACACGACCAGGCGGAGGCACTTTCAATATCAGATAGGATTGTGGTTATGAATGCAGGGACAATACAGCAAATTGGAACACCTGTTGAAATCTATAGAGAACCAAAGAATCTTTTTGTTGCAAACTTTGTTGGTGTTGCTAATATCTTTTTCGGAGAAGTTGTCAATGGCAAATTCAAATGGGAGAATTATGAATTTGAAATTTCCAATCCAAATGTTTCAGGTAAATACGCACTTGCAGTAAGACCAGAAATGATGAAGATTTCAAAAGAGATGATGCATAAGAATGCTTTTAAGGCGGTTGTTGATGTTACGACATTCCTTGGTTCGTTTGCAAGGATGACACTTAAAGCCTTTAACAATTTGATACAGGTTGATCTTCCAATCGAGATTGCAAAAGAATTTGAAAAAGGCGACGAAGTTTATGTTTATTTCGAAGGGCAAGATACCCTGCTTATAAAAGAATGATTAGATTTGGTTTTTCTTACAGCAGTTTTTTAGAGAAAAAGGACTATGTTAATCTTTTTGGAGAGGGCTTAAGAGTTGTTGAAATAAATCCGCTTACACCAAAAGATCTCGTATTATTTTTGAGAGACATTGGCTTTGAGATCACTTTTCATATTGGCTTTTTAAGGGGAATTAACCCTTCGTATCCTGTTGAAGGTATAAGAAAAGAAGTTGTAAAAGAAATACTGCGAGAAATTGAATATGGAATTTCTTTTGGCTCAAGCAACTTTACTCTGCATGGTGGATATGTTCCGTGGTTTGATTTCCTTCCTCAATCCTACGAAGAATACGAAGAATATTTAAGTATTGCAATGTCAGAAAGGCGTTTACACGTTGAAGCGTTAAGAAAATCCGTAGAAGAAATAATAAAAACTTTTCCACAGGTTAAGATCGCAATTGAGAATGTATATTTCCCGTTTGAACTTTTTAACAATCCTTCTGAATTAAGAGACTTTGTTTTCAGTTTTGAAAATCTTTATGTTACCCTTGACTTTGGACACGCAAAAATCTCTTCTTATAAGATTTACGACTATGTTAATGAGTTAAAGGAAAGGATTGCGAAACTCCACTTGCATACAAATGATACCCTTTATGATATCCATAGACCGATAATAAATATCGATCCCGATTTTGCTATGTCTTTGAGAAGTTTGAATGACTTACAAACTGATATAGTTGGCATTATCGAACTTCATAGAGATAAAAACGCAATTCTTACGAGTTTTAAAAGTATAAAAGAGGTTTTAAGGGGGTGAGAAAGAGGTATGAAAAAATTCGAAAAGTAAAAAACAAAAATTTTAAGGGAGGTGGAGAATTATGAAAAAGTTATTAGTTTTGTTGGTTGTTTTAGTGATTACAACATCTTTGTTTGCGGGATGTAAGAAGCAAACAACTGAAACAGGTACTCAAACTGGAACAAACATAATGGATACACTTGCTGCTCAAGCTAAGAATGAAGGTGGCGTTATTAACTCTTATGGAATGCCTGATGTTTGGGCAAACTATGGGGAAATTTATGCTGAGTTTGAGAAACTCTATGGCATTAAACACCAGGACATCGATATGGGTTCTTCTGTTGTATATTCGAGGATGAAGGAAGAAAATGCATCAAAGAACGATGTTGCAGACCTCAAACCATCCTATGCAATGAAACTTGCGGAAGAAGGATATACAAGCGATTACAAAGTTAGCGTATGGGACAAGATTCCAGAGGGGCAGAAGGGGGTTGCTCCAAATGGTTCAGTATGGCAGGCAGCCTATAAGGGAACTCTTGGGTTTATTGTAAACACAAATATTGTTAAAAAAGTTCCTCATACATGGGCTGAACTTAACGACCCTGCCTATAAAGGGCTTGTAAGTTATCTTGACCCGAGGGCAACAGGAACTGGCGTGAATACGGTCGAGGCAATTTCATATGCAATGTCTGGTGACCCTTACAATTACAATGCAGGTATCGATTTTCTTGTAAAACTCCATAAAAACGGAATTATCGCTTCGGTTGACCCAAAGGTTGATGTAAGTAAGTTCCAAAGGGGCGAGGTTGCTATTCTTATTAACTTCGATTACAACCTTCTTCTCTGGAGAGACACGCTTGGAGTTCCTGCTGAAGTTGTAATTCCAACAGATGGAACCATTGCAACTGGTGGTGGAGTTATAATGGCTAAAAACGCACCTCATCCTAACACTGCAAAACTCTTCCTTGAATTCTTATTCTCAGAAAAAGGACAACAACTTTTAGCAAAGGCATATGTAACACCAATTAGGTCTGATGTCCAAATTCCTCCAGACATTGCTGCAAAATTCCCTCCAAAAGAAGAATACTCAAAGGTTGCATTTATCGACTATAAGAAAGATAATGAGATTTCCAATGCATTGATAGACGCCTGGGCAAAAGCAGTTGGTGCACACTAACTTGAATTATTGGGGGAGTGGTAGGACTCCCCCTCTTCTTAGAGGGAACATATGAGAAAGATTAATAAAGAATACCTTCTTATACTACCATTTTTTATATTCTTAGGCTTTTTTGAATTGTATCCTATATTCAATCTTTTTGTAAAAGGCTTTTTTAACGATAAAGGTGTTTTTACCCTCCAATATTACAAAAATATTTTTACTGTTGACCAGTATAAGGTTGCAGTAAGAAATAGTCTTTTATTTTCAACTGCAGCAAGCCTATTTGGTGGAGTTTTTGGCACTCTGGTTGGTTATTTTATTTCAAGATTAAAAGGTAATACAAAAAACTTTTTGCTTTCCCTATATTCGCTTCCTTTGACTCTTTCAGGGCTTGTCGTTGCTTTTGCATTTATTGTTCTTTTGGGAAGAAACGGCGTAATCAATCAACTCATTAGAATGATCTTTAATTTACCAAAGGACTTTTATATTAATATCTATTCCTGGCCTGGAATTGTTTTTGTTTATGGATTTTTCCAGATACCTCTTATGACGCTTACGATGGCTGCAACCTTTGAGAACCTTGATAAAAGTCTTGTTGAAGCAGCAAGAAATCTTGGTTGCACAACTATTCAGACCTGGAAATATGTAATAATTCCTTCACTTGCTCCAGGCTTTATTTCAGGGCTTAGTATCCAGTTTGCTGGTATGCTTGGTGCTTTTGGAACTGTCCTTGCGCTTGTTGGAGGCGAAAAAAATCTTCTTTCCATCCAAATATATTTCCAAACATCGGAGTCAACCTATAATTTACCTCAATCGGCGGCTCTATCGGTAACTTTGATTTTGATTATTGCGGTTGTTCTATCAATTTTAAATGCGATAGAGAAATCGCTTAAAAGGAGTTAAAAAATATGAAGAGAAATATTCTTGAGAAGATAATAATTGCAATACTTGTTTTATATATAGTTTTGCCTATTTCAATGCCAATTATCTTTTCTTTTTCCAAATTCTGGCAGGGTATTTTACCAAAAGGTTTCACGCTTGAATGGTATGCTTCTATTATCAAAAGG
>JAEMPV010000145.1 GCA_022759145.1 Caldisericum sp. | reverse complement strand
TATGTATGAAGAATCAGATAGAGACGAGTTTTATAGAGATCATTGGATTCCAGTTGCCAAGTTCTTTTCCAAAGACAGAGAATGATCAATAAGCGTTGATAAACTAATACTCCAAACACTTGAACTGTCTGTTGGAAAAAGACCTGTAGTGATTATAGACTTATCCAAAGAGCAAGCTGAAGGAATTCTTTGGAGTGAGATGATACAATCTTTAATCATTAAAAGGTTATTTGACGGGCTAATAAACTTTGCAGAAAGAGGGTATAAAGAAAACTTATCACTTAATACTCTTGTGATTCTTGATGAAGCACACAGACTTGCTCCGAGAGAAAATCCTGATGATGAGAAAAAAGAATCCGTAAGAGCAAAACTGATAGATGCTGTTAGAACTACCAGAAAGTACGGGCTTGGCTGGATGTTCATAAGCCAGACACTTTCAAGCCTTCACAAGGAAATAGTCGAACAACTCAGAATAATGTTTTTTGGTTTTGGATTGGCATTAGGTACTGAGTTCCAGGCTTTACGTGAACTTGTAGGGGGAGACCCAAATGCTTTAAAACTTTACCAGTCTTTCAGAGATCCTCACAGTTCTTTTAATGAGTACAATCGTGAGTATACTTTCATGACAATTGGTCCTATTTCTCCGCTATCCTTCTCTGGTACTCCTCTATTTTTTACAGCCTTCAATAACCCTGAAGAGTTTCTCCGAGCAAACAGAATAGAGATAAATAAGAGTTGATTTTATCAGATAATTTAAGCCGGTGATCTAGCAGTTATTTTAGTTCTGTGTACTTCTTGGCGTTACCTTTTGCCTTGCTTACGGGATATCTTTTTGCATTGACCTTCAGTTTTTGCTTTGCGTTTCCTTCCAAATCTATTTGAAGATCGTTTGCAAGATAAGAAAGATAAATATAAATATCAGCGATTTCACCTTTTATTTCATCAATCTTATCCTTCACCCGCATCTCGATTTCATCATCTTTAATCCATTGGAAAATTGATAAGAGTTCTGCTGCCTCGACAGAAATAGCAATTGCAAGGTTCTTCGGAGTATGAAATTGCTCCCAATCTCTTTCTTTCCTGAATTTCAAAAGCTGATCTATCAATTTATCATTGTTCTTTTTCATATCTTACCTTTACCCTTTGAGCATATCTTCAAAATGCTTTCTTGTTGCATGATCAAGGAAATAAACATAAGTTCCTTTTATTCCACGAGAAAGGAGAACTTTGTAAGCGTTTAGTATAAGTCTTTCAAAATTGTTTTTTTCTCTTTTTACTACTGAATCAAAACTGTTTTCTTTTTTTCCAACCCAATTATTAGCTTTTTCATCCCAAACTATATCATTTCCGAAGATAACTCCGCAATAATCAAACTCAAAACCTTGAGCAGAGTAAATACATCCAACTTGCTCTAATCCTTCTTTTTGCGTTGCCCAGATATAGTACGGATCATTTTGGGGTGTGTATGAGCCCTCTCTCTTTCTATTCCAGGGTTTACTCCAGCTTCCTATAGACACATCATGAACAAGTGTTCCATCGGGTTTAGGATCTGACCATTTCCAACAAAATCCCGCTACTATGCGAGCAGTGTTCCCTTGTCTTGCCTTTTCTTTTATCATTGCCTCAAGCTCCTCTGGACTATCAACTATCCTAAACTCATACTCATTATTCAACCTCCATGAGAGGTTGGGTTGTCCGCCAATTTTTAACACATAATCTAACCAATCAATATAAGCACTTGATCCAGAACATCTGAACTGAATACTTAGGTCAATTTTGAAAATTTCTGCATTTTTTTCTTTCGCAAACCTTTCAATAAGCTCTGGAGTTCCAATTTCATTTGGTCTGACATTCTGATTCCGATCAAGTAGAAAAACCCCTACTTTTGCGACATCTATTAGCTCTTCAATTTGAGGCTTTGTAGATTTCCTATCTTTTGGAGTATAGTAGCTATTGCTTGATTCTCTAATTCTATGAGCTTCGTCAGCAATCAATACATCAAAAGTATTTTCCTTTAAACCAGAAAAGCTATTAAAGTATTTAAAAAGAGAGGACGCTCTTCTACCAACTTGTGCCCTAAGAGTTGTGGTAAAAGCAGTTGATCCTGTGCAATGAACGACATTGTATCCTTCTTTCCCAAGCGATGCAAGTAATTGTACAGCTATGACACTTTTTCCAGTGCCAGGACCTCCCGTAACGATTACCACAGTTTTTTTACCGTTTATGTTGCTTTGTTTTACTTTAGAATAGACTATATTGAAAGCTTCTTTTTGTTCATCAATAAGAGTAAATACTGGGTTCCCTTGTATCATCTCTGCAGCATGCTCAAGCAATTTTGGGCTAGGTCTTACTTTACTTGAAATAAACTTTCTAAGGATTTTTTCGCCATTTCCCTTGTAGACCTTACTTTCAATATAATCTTCAAACTCATCTTTCATATCGCCCGTAAAGAGAGGACTCTCTTTTAGTACATCTATGTAAAATTCGTCAAGAAGATCGCCACATGAATTACTTTTTGCATTATGAAGATAACTACATGAATAAAGGCTTATTTGATTTGGCTCCTCGTAAAATGCAGTCACATTATCCCTTAAGTAATCAGCGTAACCTCTTGCTTGAGCTGAGGGATGAAGGTGAATTTCTGTGGGGAATAATTGAACCATTTCTTTAATTCCAATGTTATATGCTTTTTCCCACTGCTTAAGTTCTACAATAACAGCATTTTCTTTTTTGCCATCCTCCCCCATAATTATTACATCTATTCTTCGATCTGAATAAGGAAGTCTGTATTCTACTACAACTCCGGTATCGGTTAAACGTCTAGAATGCATTGAATTTGCAACTGCTTTAAGGGAGTACTTCCAAGCGTTTGCCTCTGACTCAGTTGGATTCATACCGAAGACTTCTCGGTACATTTTTACCAGTATATCGTGCAAGTAATTACCAAATGCGAGTTCTATGAAATCTCCACCTTTGCCTTGAAATAACTGCATTCTTGCCTCCTATAAAGTTTCATTCTCGTAGTTATTTGGAATAGCATTAAATGGGACCCAAGTAAACCAGTCCCTTATGCCAAGTACCTCAGCCCAAGAATTAATTATCTCTATATCCTGTAAATAACCTAAATCCTCAGGGGCTAAGAATTGGTAAAGAGACTCGCCTTTTTGTTTGATTAGAATGTCAGAATAGTGTTCCAAATAATTGGTCCCTAAGAGCAAATCCATTCCCTTTGTAAAAGCATAGCTCATCGCAAGTGAGGCGACGAAAATTGTGCCTGGAGTAAAAGCCCTGACTTCTTTAGAAAGTCCACTTATAGCAATTTTTAAATCCTCTTCAACAGATGTTTTCTGCTCCTTTCTAATCTCTGGTAAATACTTGTAAATCCAGAATTCTATCCTGTAATCCACAGGTAGGTTTGTTAACTGTCTTATTATGCCGTTATGCCAAATTACCATAAGATTCTGCACTATTTCTTTTTTAATAGAGTATTTTTCCTTTTGAAAATCACTTTCCACTGCTTCT
>JAEMPV010000144.1 GCA_022759145.1 Caldisericum sp. | reverse complement strand
TATCAATCACTGATTAAGACTCAATTTCTACAGATTATAGTTGGCAAAGTTGAGTCTAACTCTATTCGGAGCAACAACACTTGTTCCAATTCTTTTTGGACAAGCAATGGGAATGAATCCTCAGCAACTTGGTATATTCATTGCAACAGTTTACATGATTACCGGTGTTGCAACACTTTTACAGTGTGATTCGAGGATTGGGTCCGGTCTTCCAATAGTCCAGGGCTCTTCATTTTCATTAATCCCTGCTGCAACTGCAATCTTTGACAATGTTAAAAAGGGCGGTGGCGGTGTAAACGAGATGATGACTGCTCTTGGAAGCGCACTTGTTTACGGTGGTATTTACGAGTTAGTCGTTGGATACTCTGGTTTAATTGGTCTTCTCAAAAAGGTTATTACTCCAGTTGTTATAGGTCCAACTATTATGCTTATTGGTTTCAGTTTGGCAGGAGTTGCTGTTAATACTGTAGCATCATACTGGCCTGTTTCAATTGCAGGCGTTATTCTTATTTTTGTATTTGCTCTTGTTGTAAAAAATAGCAAAATTAACTCATTCCCTGTATTCCTTGCCATTGCAGTTCTTTATCTTTTTGCAGTCCTTGGAACAGCAATAAAGCTCTTCCCAGAAGGTCATCCAATGTTCATTAACTTCAAAGCAATTGCTGATGCACCGTGGATTGTATGGCCGAAGCCATTACGATATGGTAATGTCTTTAAATTCGACTCATTTGGTTTTGCGGCAATCCTTGCTGCGTATACATCTTCTATGATTGAGTCATTTGGAGATTACCATAGTGTTGCTTATGCATCTGGTCTTCCTGATCCAACCCCTCAAATGATTTCTAAGGGAATTGGGTCAGAGGGTCTCGGCTGCATAATCTCAGGTATCTTCGGCGGTGTTGGAACCACTTCCTACACTGAAAATATTGGTGTTGTTGCTTTAACAGGAATTGCATCAAGAAGAGTTATTAGAACTGGTGCAGTAATTCTCATTATTATGGGATTCCTCTGGAAACTTGGGACAATTATTGGGACTATGCCCAGACCAATAATTGGTGCTGCATATCTATCACTCTTTGGTCTTATTGGTGCTCTCGGTGTCCAGGTGTTTGCACGTGCTGATGTTACATCAACAAGGAACCTTATGATTCTTGGATTTGCATTCCTTCTTGGTCTTGGTCTTCCAGAAGTAATTGCTGCTCATCCAATTACAATTCCTGGTGCAACATGGCTTGCAAATATCCTTAACGGTATATTCCATACAAGTATGGCAGTGGGTGGAATTGCAGCAGGTATACTTGATAACCTTGTCCCTGGAACGGACAAAGAAAGAGGAATTGGAGTAAGATAATAAGTTTTGGTTTTTGTGGGGAGGGCATAAAGCTTTCCCCATTTTTTATTTTTAAAGTAAATAATGCCTTAAACCCCCTTGATTTTTTTCATAAACTCAATACAATATATTGCCTGATCGGGGCGTGGCTCAGTTTGGCTAGAGCGTTTGGTTTGGGACCAAAAGGTCGAAGGTTCAAATCCTTCCGCCCCGACCATTAGGTGCGCCCATAGCTCAGCAGGATAGAGCAACGGATTTCTAATCCGTCGGTCGCTGGTTCAAGTCCGGCTGGGCGCGCCATTATGGTGGGTGTAGCTCAACTGGTTAGAGTACCGGACTGTGGATCCGGCCGTTGGGAGTTCGAGTCTCCTCACCCACCCCAAGGCGCCCATAGCTCAGAAGGATAGAGCGGTGGATTCCTAATCCGCAGGCCACAGGTTCGAATCCTGTTGGGCGCACCACGTGCGCCTATAGCTCAACTGGATAGAGCAACGGACTTCGGATCCGTTGGTTGCGGGTTCGACTCCTGCTAGGCGCGCCATTTAATATATATGTGGGTTCTTAGCTCAACTGGTAGAGCAACGGACTCTTAATCCGTAGGTTGCGGGTTCGAGCCCCGCAGAACCCACCATTTTTATTTATAGAAAACTTGAGTGCGAGGGTGGCGGAACTGGCAGACGCGCTGGACTTAGGATCCAGTGAGGCAACTCATGCGGGTTCAACTCCCGCCCTTCGCACCATTTTTTATTTTTATTCTTTTTATTAAAATATGATGAATTCATTTAAGGAGAGGTGAAAGATGGAATATACAGTAAAAGAAAAAACACAATCAAAAGTTGTTGCTGAAGTAACTCATGACAAGGAAGAAATTGAGAAGGCAAAAAAAGATGCCTATGTTAACCTATCAAAGAAAGTTAAAATCCCTGGCTTTAGGTTGGGTAAGGCACCTTATGAAATAGGCTCTGCATATATTGGAGAGGAAAGATTACTTGAAGAAGCTTTTGAATTACTTCTTGATATGTCGTTAGTTGAATTTTTGGAGAAAGAACAGATTGACCCATTTACAAAGCCTTCAGTTGATGTAAAGGAATTTAGTAGTGATAAAATTGTTTATGAAGTAGTTGTTGAGTTTCTCCCTCAGATCGATTTTGACCCAGATAAGAAGATAGAAATTAAGAGAAATATCGAAGTAAAGGAAGAAGAAATAGAGGAAAAACTTAAAGAACTGCAGGATACTTTTACGGAACTTGAACCCAAAGAAGGGAGTGTTGAAAACGGAGATATTATTGAAGTTGCTTACAAAATTGGAGATAAAGAAGAACAAACGATTACAGTTGAAGTAGGAAAAGATAAGGTTGTTGGAAACTTTAACGAAGTTGTTTTGGGTAAAAATATCGGTGATGAGTTTGAAGTATCTACTCAGAATACGACAATTAAGTTCAGAATAGTTTCTATAAAGACAAAGAAAATACCAGAGATTAATGATGCTTTTGCAAAAGAAATTGGTTCTGAATCGCTTGAAGATTTAAAGAATAAAATTAGAAACGAAATCTACGAGAACAAAAAATTGCAACTCGAGGAAAACAAGGGAAGAGAAGCCCTACACGACATTGCTAATTCCTTAGATGTTGAACTTCCTAAGAACTATATCGAGGAAGAAACGGAAGCACGCTATAAAGAATATGAAACAGAATATCTTAAACATGGTCTAAAACTTGAAAGTCTTCTTGAGAAAGAGGGAAAGTCAGTTGAATCTTTTAAAGATGAAATAAAGAAGGATATTATTCAAGAGTTAAAGGAGACTCTAATTATAAGGGAAATTGTGAAAAAGAAAGGTCTTACGGCAACGAAGGAGGAAATAGAGGACGAATTTGATAGGATCCTTCAAGACGAGCACATCGAAAAAGGTGCTATGAAAATGAACGAGGAAATTGAGCGATATATTAGAAATCAAATTTTGAGAAATAAAGCTATTTCAATATTGAAAGAAAATACTATAATATTGTTTGGAGGTGAGTAATTTGCCAATTATACCAAGCGTTGTAGAAACAACAGGAAGAGGAGAAGTTAGTTTTGATATTTATTCAAGGCTTTTAAAGGATAGGATCATATTTTTAACTGATGAGATTGAAACTTACCAGGCTAACTTAATTGTTGCTGAGTTGCTTTATCTTGAATCTCTTGATTCTACTCAAGACATTTACTTATACATAAATAGCCCCGGTGGTGAAGTAATACCCGGTATGGCTATATACGACACCATGCAGTATATAAAGGCACCAGTCGCAACAATTTGCCTTGGGCAGGCTGCATCTCTTGCTGCGGTGATACTTGCTGCAGGAAGAAAAGGAAAAAGGTTTGCCTTACCTCATTCAAGAATTCTTATCCACCAGCCTTGGGGTGGTGCACAAGGACAGGCAACTGATATAGAAATACAGGCAAAAGAACTTATTAGAATAAAGAAAATGATAAACGAGATACTCTCGAAACATACAGGGCAACCTGTTGAGAAAATACAGAAAGATACTGAAAGGGACTATTTTATGTCCCCCGAGGAAGCAAAGGAATATGGCATTATTGACCAGATTATTTCAATAAGAGAACCATAGGTAAAAGGAATATAGATGGAAGAACCAAGATGTTCGTTTTGTGGAAAATCTTATAGCGAGGTAGACAAATTAATTACAGGTCCCGACGGCGTATATATTTGTAATGAGTGTGTTGTTAAGGCTTATAACCTTTTGATGCATGATGGTAAAAAGAGGCAACCCAAGAAAGATATACCCTTGCCAAGTGAGATTAAAGCATTTCTTGATGAATATATTATTGGACAAGAAGAGGCAAAACTCGTAATATCAGTTGCTGCATATAACCACTACAAGAGAATTTACCAGGAGAGAGATGTTGTCGAAATTGAAAAGAGTAATATTTTGCTTATAGGACCTACAGGCTCCGGTAAGACATTTATTGCAAAAGTTCTTTCTAAGATTCTTGATGTCCCTCTTGCTATTTCTGATGCAACGAGTATAACCGAAGCAGGGTATGTTGGGGAAGATGTCGAAAGCATAATACAAAGGCTTCTTATTGCGTCTGATTTTGATGTTTCAAAAGCAGAAAAAGGAATTGCTTATATTGATGAAATTGATAAAATCGCACGAAAAGGAGAAAATCCTTCAATTACAAGGGATGTATCAGGAGAAGGTGTTCAGCAGGGACTACTCAAAATACTTGAAGGCACTGTTGCAAATGTTCCTCCGCAGGGTGGCAGGAAGCATCCTCTCCAGGAATTTATAAAAGTTAACACAAAAGATATTCTATTCATTGGTGGTGGAACTTTTGAGGGTATTGAAAAAATCATTGAGGAGAGAGTAAAAAAGAGGAGAATTGGTTTTGGAACTGATGTAGAAACTGATTCAAATGTTAGGATTCTACCGCAAGACTTGATTAAATTTGGTATGATTCCCGAGTTTGTGGGTAGGTTCCCTGTTATTGCACGACTTAACAAACTTACTCGTGAAGAGCTTATTAAAATTTTGGTTGAACCTAAAAATGCCATTGTGAAACAATATCAAAAAATGTTTGAAATTGATGGTGTCTCTCTTGAGTTTGAGCACGAGGCTCTCGAATATATTGCAGATAGAGCCCTGGAATTGAATATGGGGGCAAGAGGTTTGCGTTCTGTTATGGAGCAATCAATGATAGAGTTGATGTATAAGATACCTCAAAACAAGCATGTAAAGAGGTGTATTATTACAAGAGAGTTCCTTGAAGATGGGATAGAACCCATTTTATTAAACTCCAAAAACGAGAGAGTTACCTTGAAGGATGCAGCTTAAAATGGAGGTTAAATTATGAACGAAAGGAAATGGGAAAAAAATTATGCGCCTTATTTTCCCCTTAGAGGAATAGTAATATTTCCTGGTATGGTTGTTCCTCTTATTGTTGGACGACCTAAATCTATAAATGCAATAGAAGAAGCACTTTCTACAGATAAACTTATAGTTGTTTCAACGCAGAAAAATGGTTTGATTGAAGAACCAGAGCCAAAAGATGTTTATAATGTTGGTGTTGGTTGCGAAATAATTCAAGTTTTAAGGCTTCCAGATGGAACTTATAGAATAATTGTTGAAGGCATAGAAAGGGTTAAAATTACTCAATTTGATGTATCTCCTACAATTTGGCATGTACATGTTGAACCATTAGAGAGTTTATACGAGCCATCCACAGAAACAGAAGCGCTTATGAGGCTCGTATCCGATAAATTTGCCCTTTATTCAGAGCTGAATAAAAAGGTTCCCCAGGATGCGATACTTAATCTTACAAATATTGACTCTCCCGAAAGGCTTATTATGCTTGTTGTATCTAACCTGTTTATCTCTGTAGAGGAAAAGCAAAAACTTCTTGAGATGACCAATGTTAAAGAGCAACTTAAATACTTGCATGAAATCTTAGAAAGAGAAAATACAATCCTTGAAATTTCACGGAAAATTGATGATGAAGTACGAAATAGAATAGAAAAAAGTCAAAAAGAATACTTCTTGCGAGAAAAATTGAAAGAAATCGAAAGAGAACTTGGTGAAGAGGGAGAAGGAGCTGGAGTAATTTCTGAAATTAAAAACAAGATGAAAGGGCGAAAGTTGCCCAAATATGTTGTTGAGAAAATAAATGAAGAACTTGAAAAATTAAAGAAAATCCCTCCAATGAGCCCTGAAAGTGGTGTAATTCAAAATTACATTGACTGGCTTTTATCGTTGCCATGGGATAAATCAACAACTGATACCATTGATATAAAAAAGGCGCAGGAGATTCTTGATAAGAATCATTACGACCTTAAAGATGTAAAAGAGAGGATACTTGAATTAATTGCGGTTAAGAAACTCAAAAGCGATGTAAAAGGCCCGATTTTGTGTTTTGTCGGTCCTCCAGGTGTTGGAAAAACTTCTCTTGGTAAATCGATAGCAGAGGCGCTGGGTAGAAAATTTGTAAGGGTTTCCCTTGGAGGAATAAGAGATGAAGCTGAAATTAGAGGTCATCGAAGAACATATGTAGGTGCAATGCCAGGGAGGATTATTCAAGGAATAAAGCAGGCGGGGGTAAAAAACCCCGTATTTCTCCTGGACGAAATTGACAAAGTTGGTGCTGATTTTAGAGGAGACCCAACAGCAGCTTTGCTTGAAGCACTTGATCCTGAGCAAAACAATGCATTTTCTGATCACTATATAGAGTTGCCCTTCGACCTTTCAGAAGTTCTTTTCATAACAACTGCTAACGTTGTTGACACAATACCTCCAGCACTTTTAGATAGGATGGAAGTCCTTGCTTTACCGGGGTATATAGATGAAGAGAAACTTGAGATAGCAAAGAAATTTATAATTCCAAAACAACTTGAAGCACACGGCCTCGAAAAGGATGATCTAATTATAAGCGATAAAGCGATTCTTAAGATTATTAACGATTACACAAGGGAAGCTGGATTAAGAAATCTCGAAAGGTCTATCACAAAAATTATAAGGAAAGTTGCAAAGGAAAAAGCAGAGAAAGGAAAAATTAGAAGGCGAATTACTGAGGAGAACTTAAGAAAATATCTCGGTAAGCCGGAATTTTCAAGAGAAGCCCAGGAGAAAAAGAGTCTCGTTGGGGTTGCCTGTGGAATGGTTGTGACTCTTGCTGGCGGTGATATCGTTTATATAGAAGCAACAAAGATGGCAGGAAAGGGAAACCTTATCCTTACAGGGCAACTTGGAGAAGTGATGAAAGAATCAGCACAAGCAGCGCTGAGTTATATAAGGGCAAATGCTGAAAGACTTGGTGTTCAACCAGATTTTTACGACAAGTATGATATACATATCCATGTTCCAGAAGGAGCAGTCCCGAAAGAGGGACCTTCTGCTGGTATTACAATGTTTGTTGCGCTTGTCTCTGTTTTAAAAGGAGTTCCTGTTAATAAGGATGTTGCTATGACTGGTGAAATTACTTTGAGAGGAAGAGTGTTGCCTGTAGGTGGAATAAAAGAAAAAGTACTTGGTGCTTATAGGGCAAATATTAGAACTATAATTCTCCCAAAGGCAAATGAAATAGATGTTGAAGATATACCAGAAAGAGTTAGGAATAATATAAAATTCCACTTTATAGAGAATGTTGAGGAGGCATTGAGTATTGCTTTAGAAAATGAGCATAGGGAAAGTACTTAAAGAAGAACGTGAAAAAAAGCATTTAACTCTTGAAGATGTCTCCAAGGAGACACTTGTAAGGGTGTATTATCTTGAGAAAATCGAAAACGATGATTTTGGCTCAGAATTTGATGGCTATATGTTGTCGTATGTTAGAAAATATGCGGAGGCGTTGGGAATTGACCCTGCGCCTTTAATTAATGAATATAGAGAACTTTTTAAAGGGAAGGAAGAAATTTTAAAGCCAAGGAAGAATTACAAAAGACTCACTATTTTGATTTTTGTTTTGCTAATAATTTCAGCTATTATATGTGGTGTTACAAGAAGTAGTATTTTCAATAAGCCCGTTACTCCTGCAAATCCAAATAACCAGGAGATTAGCTCAGGAGGAACTCAAACTCAAAATCCTTCGTCTCAAAATCCTTCGGAAGGGCCCCAAAACCCGGAAACGCAACCCATTAATACAAAGCCTTCTGAAGAGCCAAAACCTCAGTATCCAATTAATCTTATTCTTAAAAGTGATGGAAGATGTTGGCTTGGCATAACAATTGACGGTAAATACTCCCAAAGATTTATAAATAAAGGAGAGACCCTTGAACTCCATGCGAATCAATACATACAGATACGCTTTGGAAATGCGAAGGTTGTAAAAGTTGATCTGAATGGTAAGGACCTTGGTTTAGCAAGCACGACTGATACAGTTGCTGAATACAAGTATACTGAAAAAGGGGCAGAAAAGATTAATACTCCGTGAAAAAAGTTTCTATAATAAGTTTAGGATGTCCAAAAAACCTTGTTGACTCTGAAAGAGCCTTAGGCTCAATATCTCATAAATATTCAATAACTTTTAACCCGGATGATGCTCGTATTGTTTTAATAAATACATGCGCATTTCTTGAAGATTCAAGAAAAGAAGCAGAAGAGGTAATAAATGAATTTGTTGAAAAGAAAAAGAAAGGCAAAGTTGAAAAAATATTAGTCATGGGTTGTTACCCGTCGCTTGATGTAAAACACTTACAGGAAAAATTTCCTCTTGTTGATGGATTTGTAGGAACAAATAATCTCAAAGATGTTTTAAATGCTTTGGAAAATGGCGGCGTTTATGTTGATAAAAAACCTGAGTACGCGGATTTACCGCGACTGCAGGTTACACTTCCGCATTATAGTTATCTAAAAATTGCAGACGGTTGTTCGCATAGATGCGCTTTTTGTTTAATTCCAAAGATTAAGGGAGATACACATAGTTTTGATATTGAATTTCTTGTTAGTGAAGCATCATCCTTATCAAAAAACGGAGCAAAAGAACTAATTATTATTGCACAAGATATAACTCAGTATGGAATTGATATTTATGGCGAAGTAAAATTAATTGAACTTTTAAAAGAATTAGAGAAAATAGAAAGTTTAAAATGGATAAGGCTTCTTTATACATATCCTATACCTTATATGCGTAAGGTTATAGATTATATAAAGAACTCGTCAAAGGTTGTTCCTTATATCGATATGCCCATACAACATGCTTCTTCTAAAATGCTTAAAACAATGCACAGAGCATACGATAAAAAACAGTTAGAAGAAATTGTTTCTAAAATAAAAGAGTCCGGTTTAGCTTTTAGAACATCAGTTATAGTTGGTTTTCCAACTGAAACTAACGACGATTTTAAAGAACTTGTAGAGTTTGTAGAAAAGTATGAAATAGATCACATTGGAATCTTTAAGTACAGTAACGAACCAGGGACTGATAGTTATAAAATGGAACAGGTTCCAGAGGAGATAAAAAATGAAAGGTTTGAGAAACTCAATAAATTAAAAGATGAACTTGCAATTAAAAGAAGTAAATCGTTTTTAGGAAAAACAGTAGAATTTATAGTTGATTATTATGATGTGCGTTCAAGGCTTTCAGTTGGTAGAACTATTTACGATGCACCGGATATTGATAATATTGTTCTTGTTAAAAGAAAATTAAGTGAGGGAGAAATATATAGGGGAAAGGTTTTAGAGGTAAGCGAATATGAGTGGCTTGTGGAGGTAATAAAATGAGAATTTTTATCGCCTTGAAGACAACACCATACGAAGATGAACTTTTTAAAATTGTATCAAATTTAAAAACAAAGATTCATGGAGATATAAAATGGGTTGAAAAAGACAATCTTCATGTTACGGTTAAATTTTTAGGTGAGGTAGAGGAACCTTTTCTTGAAGACATTTTTAGGATTAGCGATGAGATTTCGAGTTTATTCAAGACCTTTAATTTCGAGATTCAGGGGATTTCTGGATTTCCCAAAAAAGAGTTTGCAAGAGTCTTGTTTTTTGCTATAAACGATGTAAACAGAAACATTGAAAACATTATGAGAGAACTTGATAAAAGTTTTGAAAAGTATCACTTTAAGCGTGAAGAATCTTATGTACCTCACATAACTTTCGGAAGATGTAGAACAAATTATTTGAATCTTAGCGAGTTTAAGTTTGAAGATTTTTCGTTCAGTGTAGGCGCCTTTGGAATTACAGTATTTGAAAGTGTCTTGACAAAAAACGGTCCAATATATAATGAAGTTAAAACTTTTAATTTTAAAGATTAATTTGTATAATAAATAAAAAAGAGAGGTTGATGATTATGGCAAATAATGAAAATGACAAAGAACAAGCCTTAAAACTTGCGATGATGCAAGTCGAAAAGGAATATGGAAAAGGGTCTGTAATGAGACTTGGCGATAAAAAGGCAAGTTTAACCATAGAAGTAATACCTACTGGAATTTATTCACTTGACCTTGCCTTAGGTGTTGGAGGCTTTCCAAGGGGACGTATAATTGAAATATTTGGACCTGAGGGAAGTGGAAAAACTACACTTGCTCTTGAGGCAATTGCAAATGCCCAAAGAATGGGTGGAAAAGCATTGTTTGTTGATGTAGAACATGCTTTCTCACCAGAGTATGCGAAAAGTCTTGGAGTAAATACCGATGACCTTATCGTATCACAGCCTGACTATGCAGAACAAGCGCTTGACATAATTGATATCTTTGTTAGGTCCGGCGCAGTGGATATTGTTGTGCTTGATTCAGTAGCTGCACTTGTTCCAAAGGCTGAGTTGGAAGGCGATATGGGTGACTCGTTTATGGGAGTTCAGGCACGTTTAATGTCCCAGGCACTACGAAAACTTGCAGGCACTATTAATAAATCAAAGACATGTATGATTTTTATAAATCAGTTGAGAGAAAAAATTGGTGTTGTTTTTGGAAATCCAGAGGTAACTCCTGGTGGTCGTGCACTTAAATTCTACGCTTCAGTCAGGCTTGATGTAAGACGTGTAGAATCTATTTCTGGGGATGGTGGCGATAAAGGGAACAGAATAAGGATAAAAGTTGTTAAGAACAAAGTAGCACCTCCTTACAGGGAAGCCGTAGTAGATCTAATATTTGGTGAAGGTATTTCAAGGTTTGGTGACTTATTCGATGTTGCCGTTGAAAACGGTATAATAAAGAAAAGCGGTTCCTTCTTCTCTTACGGAGACATCAAACTTGGGCAGGGTAGAGACAATGCTATAAAATTACTCCAGAGCAACGAGGAACTTCTTAACAAAATAAAGAAAGAATTAGATGAAAAACTCTTTGCAAAAAAAGAAGAAGCCCAATAGTATTTTAAATTATGCATTGAATCTTCTTTCAAGAAAAGATTATTCTGAGTTTGAATTAAGAGAAAAACTTTTACAGTATTTTGATAGTGGTATTGAAGAAGTAATTGAAAAACTAAAGGAAAGAGGACTTCTTTCTGATGAACGATATGCTGAGAGGCTGATAGATAGGTATATAAAGAAAAAATACGGATTTTTACGTATAAAAATGGAACTTGAAAAGCGGGGTTTAAAAGATTTTGGAGTGCTTTTAAACAAAATGTATACATACGACTTAGAAAAAGAAAATGCCAAAATGTTTTTAGATAAAAAACCAAAAGAAAAGTTATATACTTATTTAGTTCAAAAAGGGTTCAGGCCTCGTATCGTTCAGGAAGTCCTCGCCGAAAAATAAAATTAGGAGGTGAGGATGATGTCAGTACCTTATTTTTTGTATGTGTTAGTTACAATACTTATGTTTACTATTGGCGCACTAATTGGTTGGATAGTTCAAGGTTATATCTACAAATCGAAAATAGGTTCAATAGAGGAATACCTAAAGAAAAAACAGGAAGAAATAGAAAATAAACTTGAAGTTGAGAGAAGAGAGATCCGTATTCACTCGAAAGAGGAGTTAGACAGAAAAATTCAGGAATTAGAAAACAAGTACAAGGAAAGGCAAAGAGAACTCCAGGAAATAGAGAACAGGCTTCTTAAGAAAGAGGAAATTGTTGATAGACGTGCTCAATTTTTAGATAAAAAGGAAAAAGATCTCCTCAAAAAAGAAGAGGATTTACAGATTTTAGGGAAACAGATAGAAGAAAAGGAGAAAAGCATAGAAACAGAGCTGTTCAAGATTGCATCTCTTACAAGAGAAGAAGCAAGGCAGTTGATTTTAAAAGAAGTTGAGGAAAGCTTAAAGAAAGACATAGCAAAGAAAATTGCGGAAGCCGAAGAAGAAATTAAAGCAGTAGCAAAAGATAAGGCAAAGGTTATACTTTCACAAGCAATGGAGAGTTGCGCAATTGATTATGTTGCTGAGACGACAGTTTCTGTTGTTCCACTCCCTTCAGATGAGCTAAAAGGAAGAATTATAGGGCGTGAAGGAAGAAATATTAGAACCTTTGAAACACTTACTGGTGTAGATCTGCTTATAGATGATACACCTGAAGCAGTAACACTTTCTTGTTTTGACCCTATAAGGAGGGAAATTGCACGAAGAGCTCTTGAAAAATTAATTATTGATGGCAGAATTCATCCTGCAAGGATTGAGGAGTTTGTAAGTGAAGCGGAAGCCCAATTTGAAGAAAGCCTTATAAAAGACGCGGAAGATGCTCTTATGAGCATTTCTCTATACGGTTTTCCAAATGAACTAAAAAAGATTATTGGGGAAATGAAGTACAGAACAAGCTATGGACAGAACCTTCTTAAACACTCGCTTGAAGTTGCAACCATTGCAGGTATTATTGCTGAAGAGATAGGAGAGAATGTTATTCTTGCAAAGAGGGCAGGATTCTTACACGATATTGGGAAAGTAATATCCCAGGAATATGAAGGTCCTCATGCTCTTACCGGGGGAGAACTTTTAAGGAAGTTTGGAGAAAACGAAATCGTTATTCATGCAGTACAGTCACATCACGGAGACATTAAACAAGAAACGCCTCTCGATGCCATTGTTCAAGTTGCTGATACTCTTTCTGCAACTCGTCCAGGTGCAAGAAGAGAGGACCTTGAAAATTACATAAAGAGGATGGAGGAACTCGAAAGGATTGCAAGTTCGGTTCCTGGAGTTAAAAAAGCTTTCGTTGTTCAAGCAGGGCGTGAGGTGCGCATACTTGTAAACCCAGAAGAGGTTAGCGAAGAGACTTCTCAAAAGATTGCAAGAGATGTCGCAAAAATAATAGAAGAGTCCCTTGTTTATCCTGGTATTATAAAGGTAACAGTGGTGAGAGAAACTCGTTATATAGAGTATGCAAAATAGCATTAAATTCCCGGAAGAGTTAGAATTTTTGCCGGACTCTCCCGGGGTTTATGTTTTAAAGGATATCCAGAATAAAGTCATATATGTTGGCAAAGCAAAATCACTAAAGAAAAGAGTTAGTTCATACAAAAATCCAAAAGACTTAAAAGGTGAGGCATTATTACAGAGAGTAAAAACGGTTGAGTTTATTGTAACTGACAACCCTGATGAAGCATTACTCCTTGAAAATAACCTTATTAAGAAATTTAAGCCACCATTCAATATTAGACTTGTTGATGATGAAAACTATCCTTACATTAAAATCACAGACGAAGAGTATCCAAAAATTCAGAAGGTTTACAGGATTAGAGGGGAAAAAGGAAGCTATTTTGGTCCTTTCCCGCACGGAAAAGCAGTTGAAACAACAATAAAAACTCTTAGGAAAATTTTTCCCATTCGTTCATGCAATCTAAAGATAAGTGAAGATAAAAAATATCAGCCTTGTATGCTTTACCAAATTGGGCTTTGTTCAGCACCTTGTGCTCATCTTATAAGTAAAACTGACTATTTAAAAACTGTTGAAAATCTTAAGAAGTTTCTTAGAAGTGAGGACCGTTCAGTTATAAATACGCTTACAATGGAAATGGAAAAAGCAAAAAGAGATCTTCAATTTGAAAAAGCAATTATCTATAGAGATGCAATAGTTGGTCTTAATTCCATTTTTTCTTCTCAAAGAGTCATAACTGAAGGTGATGTTAACTTTGACCTTATAACTGCGGAATTAAAAGACGACCTGAGTTGCGTTGTTAAAGTTACCATAAGAAATGGAAGGGTGGTAAGCCTGTATCCTTTTATATTGGAATCGTTAGAAGATAAACAGTCTCTCATAGAACAGTTTTTAATGTCTTATCCTCAGCATGCAACTTCGCAAAAACTCTATATCGATTGTGTTATCGAAAATAAGGAGGCGCTTGAAAAATTTTTGAAAGACAAAACCGGTCACATAGTTCAAATTCTTCGTGTAAGAGGAGTTGTACCTAAGAAAGTTTTGGAACTTGCAAGAGATAACGCAAAAATTCATCTTGAAAATTATATAAAAAGAAAGGAAACAGAAACGCCTAAAGTTTTGCTTAAAATGAAGGAGGTATTGGGTTTAAAGCATATACCTATCAGGATCGAAGGGTATGATATTTCTAACATCCAGGGAAAGTTTGCCGTGGGTTCAATGGTTGTTTTTACAAAAGGCAAAAAAGACAAAGATGAGTACCGTAGATTTAAGATAAAATTTGTTGAAGGACCAAATGATTATGGTATGCTTTACGAAGTACTTATTAGAAGATTTACTCATGAAGGTGAAAATTTTTCAAAAACACTTCCAAACCTTATTCTTATAGACGGAGGTTTAGGACAACTTGAAGTGGGTAAGAAGGTTAAAGAGATGCTCAATCTCGATATTGACGTGTGTTCGCTTGCAAAAAAAGAAGAGTTAATTTATACTGAGAAAAGTTCCGACCCAATTGTCCTTGATCGAGATTCCGAGGTTCTTAAATTATTGCAACAAGTAAGAGATGAGAGCCATAGATTTGCGAAAACTTATTTTAAAGAACTTCACTCAATGAGTATAAAGGAGGACAACGATGCGAAATAAGATTCTCATTAGTTTCATCATTAATGCTATCTCTCTTTACCTTGTAAGTATCTTAGTTCCTGGTATTACTTTTGATAACACCTTGAGTATTCTTGTTGCAAGCCTTATTTTTGGTATTGTTAATTCTCTTATAAGGCCTTTCTTTATGTTTCTATCTCTTCCTTTAATTTTCTTAACGCTTGGTTTGTTTACATTTATTATTAACGGGTTTATGCTTAAAATCGTTTCCCTTATTGTTCCAGGATTTCATGTAAATTCATTCTGGGATGCAGTTTTTGCTTCACTTGTATTGTCTCTTATATCGGTAGTGCTAAAGGGGGTGTTTTTTGGAAAACAACATTAGGAAGGCAATTCTTGTTCACGTTGTAAACAGGGATAACAAAGAACTAAGGGAGGAATACTTAGAAGAATTTAGACTTCTTGTTTCGACATTGTCTTACGAAATTGTTGCAGAAACAACATACTCTCTTAGAGAGCCAAGGTATTCGACATTTCTTGGAGCAGGAAAGGTTGAGGAATTGAAAAAAGTAATAAAACTTACGGATGCACAAATAGTCTTCATTGATACCACATTAACCTTCTTACAACTCAGAAATCTCTCTAAAGAACTTGAGGTCCCAGTAATTGATAGACCTCATTTAATACTCATGATCTTCTCTATGAGAGCAAGAACAAATGAGGCAAAACTTCAAGTTGAACTTTCGAGGTTGAAGATGAGACTTCCAGAGATTGTTCATTCTGAGGTTAATTTAGATCAGCAAACTGGCTCTGAAATTGGCTTAAAGGGACCAGGTGAAAGAAAAACAGAACTTAAAAGAAGATACATTGAAAGGAGAATTCAAATACTTGAAAAAAAGTTGGAGGAAATTAAAAAACACAGATTCGAAGTACGAAAAAGGAGGACAAAGAGTAACATTCCTATAATTTCGATAGTAGGTTATACAAACGCTGGTAAATCAACCTTGCTAAATGCTTTAACTTCAAGCGATGCATATGTTGAAGATAAACTTTTTGCAACACTTGACAGCATGGCACGCCTTGGAGAGGTTAAGCAAAATATCTCTGCAATTTTTGTCGATACAATTGGATTTATAAGGGACCTTCCTCCTCAATTAATTTATGCATTTCACTCAACTCTTGAAGAAATACTTGACTCCTGGATAATAATACATCTTGTTGACATATCAGATGTGCTTTTTAGAGAGAAGATTGATGTGGTGCTTTCTACACTTAAAGAATTAGGTGCGTCTAATATACCAACTATTACTGTTTTCAATAAGATCGATAAGGTTGATAGCGAAACACTTAATTACCTTGCTTCAATATTCAAAGATGCTGTTTTTATTTCAGCAAAGTCGGGCGTTAATATTGATAAATTGAAAGAGAAAATTGCTTCGATGCTACAAGAACTTATTGTAAGGGTAAAAATTATCCTTCCGTATAAAGATGCATATTTGCTCGATGAAATATACTCTTCTTCGAACGTTATCTCAAGAAAAGATACCGAGGAAAATATTATTCTTTATGTAGAGGGTTATTATTCGACTTTAGCTAAGTTTAAAAATTATTTTGCCGCTCAAAAAACCGCTTGAAAAATATTTGAAAAACTGTTACAATCATAAAGTATGAATACAAACTATGTTGATTTATTTGTTTTTATATTTTTGCTTTTTGAGTTCTTTGTTGGGATAAATAGAGGCGCAATACTTTTTATTTTCGATATTGTAGGAGTATTTTTAGGATTGTTTCTTAGCAATACTCTTGCGCCCCATTTATCAGCTATTTTTATAAATAATCTTCATCTTGACAAAACGATTGCGGATAGGATTTCTGGGCTAATAGTTCTCCCTCAGGATATTTCTAACTTAAGTGCAACGGTTTCTAATGTTTCAAAGGCAATTTCTGAATTGCACCTTCCTATTATTTTACAAAATTTCGTGTTGAGTAACGGAATTATACCGTCTATGACTGTTAAGGAATTTATCGCATTAAAATTATCTCAATACCTTGTTAATGCAATATCCTATGTAATCATTTTTGCAGTAGTTATTATTATTGCAAGGATTGTTGCTTTAGTTCTAAGAAAATTGTTCAGGGTGAGTCCTTTTTTAAAATGGATTGATGTCATTCTTGGTGGAGTCCTTCGAATTGCAATTGTCTTTACTGTTATTTCAGTTTTGATTCATGCACTAGGATTCGTCTTTTCCTATCTTGATCTTTCAAATAGTCAATTTGCAAGTATGCTTGTAAAATCAAGAACTTACTATATTTCCGAAAATTATTTTAAGAGCTTATCAACATACTTGACGACATTGCTTTCAAATTTTAAGTAAAATGGGTAACATAGATTTTCTTGATTATAACCTTGATAAGGATCTCATCGCACAGCACCCAATTTATCCAAGGGACCACGCTCGCCTTATGGTTGTCCATAGAGAAACAGGTATTATCGAACACAGGAAGTTTTATAACATCGTTGAATACTTAAGAAAGGGAGACTGCCTAGTTCTTAACAACTCAAAAGTCCTCAAAGCAAGGTTTATTGGAAAAAATATTAAAACAGGTGGAAAAAGAGAAATATTTCTTTTAAAATATCTTCAGAATAACAAATGGCTTGCCTTGACTTCACCAAACGACAGGATCCATGAAGGTGATGAGATACTTATAAACGAAAATCCAGAAATTACTGTAAAAGTTATTTCTAAGGGAACTTTTGGAGAAAATATAGTCGAGTTTGAAAGCGTATTACAGATGGAAGATGTTTTAAAATATGGAGAAGTGCCTCTTCCCCCTTACATTAAAGCTAAAGTTGACTTGCAGGAGTATCAAACAGTATACGCAAATCTCCTGGGGTCAGTTGCATCACCTACTGCAGGGCTCCACTTTACAAAAGAACTTCTAAAACAAATAGAAGATATGGGCGTTTGTATAACATATATCACTTTGCATGTTGGACTTGGGACATTTAAACCCATAAAAGAAAATGACTTAAACAAGCACAAAATGCACGAAGAGGAATTTTTCATACCCGAGGAGACAGCAAAAGCTGTAAACGAGGCAAAGAAAAGTGGAGGAAGAATTATTGCTGTTGGTACAACGGTTGTGCGAGCCCTTGAAACTGTATCAACAAGAGATCATGTTTTGAAACCTTATCAAGGTTCAACAAGACTTTTCATCAAACCAGGTTATCCTTTTAAAATGGTTGATGCCCTTGTTACCAATTTCCACTTTCCGAAGACAACTCTTCTTGCATTGGTTTGTGCTTTTGCTTCAACAGATTTAACCCTAAAGGCATATAATATTGCTGTTCAAGAACGTTACAGGTTTTATAGTTTTGGCGACGCTATGCTTATTTTATGAGGTGACAAATGTACGACATAAAATTTAGAGTTTTAAAGGAAGATAACTGGTCAAGAGCCCGCATTACTCAGTTCGAGACACCGCACGGGACGATCGAAACACCTGTTTTTATGCCTGTTGGAACACAAGCAACTGTAAAGACGCTTACATCAGATGAGATACGAGAAATTGGTTTTAAAATAATTCTTTCAAATACTTATCATCTTTATCTCCAGCCCGGGGCTTCGACTATAGAAAAGGCTGGTGGAATACATAAGTTTATGGATTGGGATGGCGCTGTTCTTACGGATAGTGGAGGTTTTCAGGTTCTTTCATTAAAGGATCTAAGAAAAATAACATCCGAGGGAGTTGAGTTTAAATCATTTATTGATGGCTCCAAGCACTTTTTTACTCCAGAGTTAGTTATAGAAACTCAGGAAAAAATCGGGTCGGACATTGCTATTCCTCTTGACATATGCGGTACATATCCAAGCCCGCATTCTGAAACAAAAAGAGAACTTGATATAACACTTGAATGGGCTAAAAGGAGTTTAAAGGCACACAAAAGAGAAGATCAAATACTTTTTGGAGTTATTCAAGGTGGTTTTTACAAAGATCTTAGGAAAGAAGCGGTTCTAAGAATACTTGAACTTAATTTTCCTGGAGTAACTCTTGGTGGGTTAAGCATTGGAGAAGAAAAAGAATTAACAGCAGAAATGGTGGATTATATTGTTTCGCTCCTTCCAAAAGAAAAACCTCGTTATTTTATGGGTGTTGGAGATCCGTTAAGTATCCTCGAATATGTTCGGCTCGGAGTTGATATGTTTGATTGCGTCCTTCCAACAAGAATCGCAAGAAATAGGAGCCTTTTTACAAAAACTGGTACAATTAAGATTACGAAGTCAATTTATAAAGAGGATTTTACACCAATTGAAGATGATTGTGGTTGTTATACATGCAAACACTATACAAAGGCGTATCTAAATCATCTATTTAAAGCGAAAGAGCACCTTGCAGGAAGGCTTGCAACTATTCATAACCTTTATTTTATGCAATGGTTTATTCTTGAGATTAGAAAAGCAATAAAAGAAGGCTATTTCAAGGAATTTTACGAAGACTTCAAAAGCAAATATAAGGAAGGAAGTTCATCTGAATAAATTTCAAGATCTAAAGTTTTTTATCGTCATCTATTATTAATTTTTGTTAATTTTTGCTATAATTAGTTATGTATTGTAAATAATAAAGGAGGCAGGTATGAAGAAAGCATTAGTCTTTGTGCTTATAATGGCGCTTTTATCCACGTTTTTGGTAGGGTGTACTCCAAAGCCAAAAGCGTTAAATGTTATTGTAATGTTCCACAATCATCAGCCATTTTATAAAAATCCCGAGTCAAATACCTATATTTTACCCTGGGTTAGATTGCACGGAGCGAAGGATTACTATAGAATGCCATATATAGTGTCTCAGTATAAAGATTTGCACATTACGTTTGATTTGTCTGGAAGCCTTATTGATCAAATAAAGGACTATATAAATGGAGCGGAGGATAAGCACTTAACTGTCTCCAAAATTGACCCTGATAAATTAACAATTGATGACAAATTCTTCATGCTGTCTATTCCTGGAGGTTTTTTTGATATCAACTGGGATCATATCGTCAAAAAAGTGCCTCTCTATAGTGACCTATTAAACAAGAGACAGGAGGCTTTTAAGTCTTATCCTTTAGACCAAAAGGACAAAATCGTTTCGTCTTTAACAAATCAAGATTACTTGAATCTGCAAACGCTCTTTAATCTTTTCTGGCTTGATACTGACTATATTAAAAGCGATAAGGAACTTTCAATACTTTATGACAAGGCTTACAAAAAAGAAAATTATACAATTGAGGAACGGAATTTAGTTTTAAATAAACAAAAAGAAATAATTTCAATGATCTTTCCAGAGTATAAGAAACTTTTGGAAGAAAAAACTATTGAATTAGTTTCAACACCTTATACACATCCAATTTCGCCACTTCTCGTAGATTTTGGCCTGGAAACAGAATTAAAAGACCAATTAGCTTTTTCCAATAACACTTTTAAAGAGATCTTTGGTGAATTACCAAATGGTATTTGGGCATCCGAATGTGCCTTAAACGATGAAGTCCTTAAAATCTTTGGTGAAGATGGAATAAAGTGGACCATTTCAGATATTGATAATTTGACTCAGCTTGGGATAGACAAAAATGATCCCGTAAAATCGCATCTTCCATATACCATTAATGGTGTTACTGTATTCTTTAGGGATAAATATCTTTCTGATGGTATAAGTTTCAGATATTCGGGAAAACCGGTAGAAGAGGCAATACAAGATGTTGAAACAACGCTTACAAATTTGCAGAAACTTAACACGAGTGGAAATCTTGTTTACACTATTGCTCTTGATGGTGAAAATGCATGGGAGTATTACGAAAATGATGGTAACGATTTTTTGAACGCTTTTTATAAGAAACTATCAGAACTTCAAAGTAAAGGTATTATTAATGTTGTTACACCATCTGAGTATCTTTCAAAATACAAGGGGCAAAGTGTCGAACTACATAAAGTTACTTCGCTTGACCTCGCGCAAAAAGATATTTCTTTTGTCAATTCTTATTCTAATCTTCCCACGAAAGAATATGAAGGCTATTTCGGAGAGTCAAGCTGGGTTAATCCAACTCTCGATACATGGATTGGTGAACCACAAGAAAATATTGCGTGGATGTGGCTCCTGGATGCTTATAAAAGATATAAAGAGAAAGAAAATTCTATTACCCCTGAACTAAAAAGCGAGGTGAAGAAATACTTAATGATTGCAGAAGGCTCTGATTGGTTCTGGTGGTACGGAAGCGATCAAAGTTCAGGGAATGATCCGGCATTTGATAGGCTTTACAAACTTTATCTTGGTGAGATTTATAAAAAACTTGGACTTGATATTCCAGATTACCTTTTTGGTAATTACTTCCCAGATGGAGAGCCTTACATTTCAACCGAATTGTCGTTGAAAGACAATGTCCCTACAGAAATAATTAGTATATCCAACAAGAATATTGGAAACGCGATCTATAGTGGATTGGAAAACTCATTAGAGTTAAAATTGAATGCAAACGATTACATAGTTGCAATATACAACGGTAAGTCTCTTAATGCATTTCTAAGTGAGCAAACAAAACCAAAAACATTCAATATGGATAACTTTCCGTTTACAAATGAAAGTATTGGAATGCCTGTTGACTTTGAGATTTATGGCAAAAACGGGATTTATAAGATTGATTTAAGTGGTTTGAATTTGAGCAAAATGTATGTTGCGGTGGTTAAAGTAAAAAACGGAGCTACTATAAAGGAAACACCACCAATAAAATTGAAATTTCCTGTGAAAATCGAAGGAGAGCTTATAGGAGAACTTTACGACGAAGCAAACGACGATAATGGTCCTGGAACTTATACATATCCTCTTAACGATATATTCAAGAATAAAGGACATCTTTTTGATTTACAATCTTTCAAGATGTTTGATGCAGGAGACAATTACATACTTCAATATGGAATCGGTTCTATAGGGGATAATCCCTGGAATGGACCCAATGGTTTTTCCTTCCAAATTATTGAAACGTATTTTGATGTTGAAGATGGAGGAAGAACAGAACCAATTGATATAAAGGGCCCGAATGTGCTAATTGATAATAATCATCCCTGGGATGTTGCAATAAGAATTGCTGGATGGTCATATGGCAATTATATACAAAATGCAAAAGGAGAAGTTGCTCAAGGCGAACTTGGGATTTCTGTAGACAACGAAAAGAACATAATAACCGTGATTTTACCCAAAAAGTATCTTTCTATAAAGCAGGATTATAAACCATATGTATGTATTATTTCTGGAAGCCAAGATGGATATGGCGAAGGTTATTTTAGAGCAATAACACAGACAGCAACCGAGTGGACCTGTGGTGGTGCCGATCCTGATGCGCTTAACGCAGGCGTTCTGCCAAAGGTAATGGATATATTTACCCCTAAGGAAAAGACACAAAAGGAAATCCTTACTTCTTATGATGTCCAAAATAAGAAACTTGCAACAATCCCAATGTTACCTCTTGAGAAGGCAAAAGAAGTTCCAAACTTAATTTCCTCTTATAAACTCAATATAGGCGATACTACACCTCCAAATTCGCAATTTTCTATAAACTTTGCTATCAAAAATGTTGGCAAGGCTGAGCAGAAAGACCTTGATGGAAGTGAATTTACCTTATATATTCCTGATTATGTTTTAGTTAAGAAAATTGAAACAACTAATTTTAAGAGCGAAGTTAATAATAAAGAAATAGATTTTAATGGAGCAATTTTACCAAACCAAGAAGAGAATATTAAGATCACATTTGCAGTGAGCCCTGATGTGAAAAATGCGTACAAGGAGAATTTTAAAGGTGTTTTAAGATTTGACGGAGATGGATTAGGAAAGAATTCCACGATCTCTAACTTCGAATTCTATTTTTATACAAGGTACAAAGTAGAGATTAGCTTGCCATTTGATAAGAATTATTTAATAAAAAACGGAAATAAAATTGTATTTAAAAATGCGGATGTTACTACAGAATACGACCAAAAGCTTAACGATGTTACAACTTCCCTTGAAGATGTTTGCGACGCCCTTGGTGTTAATTATTCTTTTGACGGAACAAAGCTTACTCTTACATTTATGGATAATAAATATGAGCACTGGGTTGGACAAAACAAGGCTCTTCTTAACGGAAGCGCTATACCGCTAATTGAAGGTTCCCCTGACATAAGGAGCTATGTAGAGAATGGCGTTTTGAAATTCCCTCTTAAAGCACTTGCATATGCGTTTAAATTTAAGTATAATATAGACAGCGTAAATAAAACTGCAAATCTCTACTACCTCCCATAGATTTAGAGTGAAGGAGTTTCTCCTTCACTCTTGATAATTTAAAGGAGGCTAAATTGAAAGGAAAAAACCAAAGAGATCTAAAAGAAGAAAATACATCGACGGTTCTTAAACTTGTAAAAGATAATCCAAATATCTCGAGAATTTCTGTTGTTAGAAGAACAGACCTTACTCCGCCAACTGTTTCAAGGATTATAAGTTTTCTTCTTGAAAGTGGTGTAGTGCTAGAATATCCGGGCGAATCAACTCATGTTGGGAGAAAACCTTTCCATCTTAAATTTAATGGCAAGAACTTTTTGGTTTTAGCAGTTGAAATGTCTTACACGTATGTAAGATTTGCTATCGTAGATTTAGACGGAAATATTAAGGAAGTTCAAACGGTTGAGACAACGACCGATATTCCAAATAACAAACTTTTCGAATTAATATCCGAAAACTATAGCTACTTTCAGAAACGGTTTGATAACATTTTTGCGATAGGAATTTCCTCACCTGGAAGAGTAAATCCTAAAGAGGGAGTTATAATAAGTATCCCGAACCTTAGAAATCTGTCCAATTTTAGGGTCAAAGAATTAGAAAAAGAATTGAAAAAACCAGTATTTATATTAAATGACGCAAATGCAGAAGCACTTGCTGAAATGTTTTTCGGATACGGAAGGGATGTGAATGATTTTTTGCTTGTGCATATTGGTTTCGGTATTGGTGGAGGTATTGTTTTAAACCGAAAACTTTACAATGGAAATTTTGGGGTATCGGGAGAAATAGGTCATATTTCTGTAGATATGGAATACGGGTTGGAGTGTGATTGTGGGAACAAAGGCTGTATAGAACTTTATGCAAGCGTAAACTCTATTATTAAAGAGGTTCAAAGACAGAAAAAGAATATCAATCTTACAATGAATAGCCTTTACGAATTTTTAAAGGAAGGAGATCCTGTTACAATAAGTGTCGTTAATGAGAGGTCAAGGATGATTGGCAATATGCTTGTTACTGTTTCAAACATTCTTGCACCACAAAAAATAATAATTGCAGGACCAGTAGTAAAAATTGCAGAGTTTATCATCCCTACAATAAAACAAACTCTTTCTAAACACTCTTTCTATGGATTTGGGAAGGAAATTGATGTTGTCTCTTCTGCGTTAAAAGAAAACTCAGGACTTATTGGGGCAATGTCTATAGTCTTGAATGAATTTTTAGAACACCCGTATGAATTTATTACAAACCGAAAATAAGGCTTATTACCGTAAGGGTAATAAAAAGCAGGATTATTATGCCAAGTGTATACTGTTGAGTATTTACAAGAGGATAATCCTTAGTCTTTAAAAATTCAACGGTCTCTTTGTGGCGCAAAAGATATATTAGATAAATGAACCATGGAATTTCAATTAGCATAATCGCAATTACTCTTTCTGGCGTTAGCCTTGCCACTCCAAGGAAAAGATATGGAGTAAAAGTTCCCACCTTGTATCTATTGTGTAAAAAGAGAACTAAAGAGTTAAAATTGAGCATAGCTATACTTATCAAAAGATTTAGTATGATGTTTAAAAGCGTAATTCCAATAAGTACTTTTAAAGAATATTCTTTCTTTAAAAGTAGTAAAATAGACGGGAAGAAGTAAATAGAAAAAATAATTGCAGAGATAGTTAGAATGTATTTGGAGACAGGACTTTCAACGATTTTAAATCTCATGTAGAAAGTATACGCAAATACAATAAAGTATATGAGACCAATGAAAAGGATATAAACTGCTATTTTATATTCCTTGGGCATCCTATCCATTTTTTATTTGTATACCCAATTCATCCAGCTGTTTTTTGTCTACATCACTTGGGGCATCGGTTAGAGGGCACGTCCCGGAAGTTGTCTTTGGGAAAGCAATTACATCCCTTAAACTGTTAGCTTTTGATAAAATCCAAACTAGTCTATCAAGCCCAAAAGCTATGCCACCATGAGGAGGCGCACCAAATTTGAAAGCCTTCACTAAAAAACCAAAACGGGATTCAATTTCGTCTTCGGTTAGTCCTATCGCCTTGAAAACTCTTTTCTGAAGTTCGGGGTTATGAATCCTAATACTGCCGCCGCCAAGTTCACTTCCATTTAATACCAAATCATATGCAATTGCACGGACATTTTCCTTGTCTTCCTCAAGTTTATCAAGGTCTTCAGGATTTGGCATGGTAAATGGATGGTGTTCTGCAACATAACGACCTTCTTCTTCACTATATGAGTAAAATGGAAAGTTTACAACCCAGAGAAAGTTAAAGCGATTTTTGTCGATCATATTGAATTTTTCACCAAAATACAGTCGAGCCCTTCCAACTTTTTCAAAACCTCCCTTACGGTCAACCACAAAAACTGCAACGAGACTTCCATCTTTACTATTTTTTAAGATTGATTCTTTTTCAAATTCATTTAAGAATTTTGCAAATTGAGATGTAACTTCTCCGTTTTGTATTTTAAAATCAACAAAGCCATTGAGATCAAATTGTTTTACTGCCTCCTTTAGTTTGTCAACTTCACCTCTTGAAAGAGATGCCGCTCCATCAACTGATAGTCCTAAAACTAACTTCGATCCGTCATTTTGCAAAATCTTTATCTGAGTATTTTTGAAGGCTTCTGTGAAGTCTATTATTTTCATCTGAAACCTTGTATCTGGTTTGTCGGAACCATAAAACCTCATTGCATCTTTGTAGTCCATTCTTGGGAATGGAGTTTCTATGTCAATATCTACAACCTCTTTAAAAAGCTTCTTATACATGTCCTCTACAAGAGAAATTATATCTTCTTGTTCAACGAAGGACATCTCTATGTCAATCTGCGTAAATTCTGGCTGCCTATCAAGTCTTAAATCTTCGTCCCTGAAGCATCTTGCAATTTGATAGTACTTTTCGAATCCGCTAACCATTAGGATTTGCTTGAATAGTTGAGGTGATTGTGGCAAGGCATAAAACTTCCCCTTATTTAATCTGGATGGTACTAAAAAGTCTCTTGCGCCTTCAGGTGTGCTTTTTGTTAGATACGGTGTTTCAACTTCAATAAATCCATGGGAAGAGAGGTAATTCCTAATGCTTTGGGTGATTTTTGCTCTTAACTCAAATATCTTTCTCATTTCATCTCTTCTCAGGTCAAGGTATCGGTATTTAAGCCTTACAATCTCGTCGACATCCTGTGGAGCAAAAGGGTTGAAAGGCAAGTCTTCTGCTTTTGAAAATATCTCATAATCCTCAAGTTTAATCTCTACCATGCCAGTCTGCAATTTCGGGTTTGGTGTTTCTCTTCGTTTGACTGTTCCTTTAATCCCGATAACGGACTCGACTTTTAACGACTCAATTTCCTCAAAAGTTTCCTTATCTACAGAATCAGGATATACGACAACCTGAACTATGCCGGATCGGTCCCTTATATCTAAAAATAGGATTCCTCCGAGATTCCTTTTTCTATGAAGCCAACCGTTTATAACTACTGTTTTACCTATAATGCTTTCGTTTATTTCACTTATAGTAATAGTTCGCTTAAGCATTTTTTATCATCTCCTTTATACCGTCCAAAATATGTTGCGTAGATATTTTTGTTTGGTTGCCAGATTTTAAATTTTTAACGCTTAGTTCGTTATTCCTTACTTCGTCTTCTCCGATGATAATTGCTAAAATTGCATCTCTTTTATTTGCTCTTTCCAGTTGTTTTCTTAGAGAATCACCTTTTGGGTCAACTTCTACGATGAAATCCTCTATAAGAGTATCTCTTATTCTAAAAGCTAAATCTACAAATTTTTTATCATATGCTATGTATACTTTTTCTTTTTGCGTAAGGTTATAATTATTTTGTTTTAATATTTCTATAAATCGTTCAACACCCATTGCAAAGCCCACGCCAGGTGTATTCCTTCCTCCGAGGTCTTCGATGAGGTAATCATACCTTCCTCCACCAAGAAGTGCATTTTGAGCGCCAAGGTCTTCTGATACAACTTCAAAAACAGTCTTGGAGTAGTAATCGAGCCCTCTTACGAGAGTATTATCGACTTCATAAGATATCCCTAATTTATTAAGTAAATTTTTCACTTCCTCAAAATGTTCTTTACACTCGTTACACAGGTATTCGTCTATCTTAGGTAAACTTTCTTTAAGAGCAACGCTTTCCTTCTTGCAGTCAAGTATCCTTAGGGGATTTGTGTTTAATCTTCTCTTACAGTCGTTACATAACTCGTCGTAATGAGGCGTAAGTGCCTCCGTGAGTATCTCTTTATATTTTGGTCTACATTTTCTACACCCAATACTATTGAGCCTTACTTTAAGGTTTTTTATTCCAAAATGTTCGATTATTTTTATTGCGATGTATATTACTTCTACATCAAGAATTGGTGAAATATCGCCAAGAGATTCGATACCTAATTGATAAAATTCTCTGTATCTACCTTTTTGTGGGTTTTCGTACCTGAAGCACTGACCAAAATAAAAGAATTTTAAGGGAAGTGGGTTTGTTTCAAGGTGGTGCTCAATAAAACTTCTTGCAACAGATGCAGTCATCTCGGGACGGAGAGCGAGAATCCTTCCGCTTTTATCTTCAAATGTAAACATCTCTTTCTCAACAATATCAGTGGTATTTCCTACAGATCTATCAAAAAGTTCTGCATATTCGACAGTTGGAAGGACAATTAACTTATAGCCAAAAGAACTTGCTATTTCATATCCAACTTTTTGAATCTCGTTAAAAAGAAGTGCATCAATCCCTATAATGTCTTTAAAGCCTTTAACCGTTTTAATTTCCATTTCTTTCTCCTATATAGTGAATTTTACATATTTTTTGTTAAAAATCAAGTTTTTGCGAGTTTCTTTACTTTTGCGTATAATTAGGTATGCGTAAAAAACTTATCGAGGCACAGATTGACGAAATAACAGGAGCTAAAATATACTTGTTTCTATCAAAGGTTCTTGAGGGAAAGAACAGTGAATTACTTAAAGAAATCTCTAAGGATGAAACAAAACATTATTTAGTTTTAAGAAAGTTGACCAATGTGGATGTAAAAGAAAATAAAATTCAAATCTTGTTATATAAGTTTCTTTACTATATCTTTGGAGTTATTTTTGTGGTAAAACTTATGGAAAGAAGCGAAGAAGATGCTGTTTCAATGTATTCAGAACTTCTAAATGAGAACGAAGATTTTAAAACTATTTTAGAGGACGAAGAAAGGCACGAGGAAGATCTCATAAAACTAATTGAGGAAGAGCGAGTTTATTATGTAAGTTCAATAGTTCTTGGCTTAAATGACGCCCTTGTTGAAATAACGGGAACAATTTCTGGTTTATCATCTGCTTTGCAAGACGCAAAGACGATTGGAGTTGCTGCACTCATTACTGGTATTGCTGCCTCTCTTTCGATGGCAGCATCTGAATATATTTCTAAGAAAACCGATGTTCTTTCTAAAAGAAATCCGTTGAAGGCGTCATTATACACTTTTATTGCCTATTTTGTAGTGGTGTTGTTGCTTGTTCTACCGTTTTTCTTTGTTAAGAATTTTATCATTGGTTTTACTTTTTCGGTTATTTTTGGATTTCTTGTTGTATTGGTTTTCTCGTTTTATGTTTCAGTTATTCAAGATTCAAGTTTCAAAAGGACTTTCACAGAGATGTTTTCAGTGGTTATTGGTGTGGTTTTGATAACGTTTGCGATAGGATATATTGCAAGAAAACTATTTCATGTAAATATTTAAAGGAGGCTATCAATGATTAAACGAGTTCCAAAAATTTTTATTTCAATTATCATTCTTGGTTATATTTTTGCATTCTTTTCTTTATTCGATCCTACAAAAAGACTCTTTGGATTAATTTCTTTTATAGTTGCTGCGGTACTTCATATAATTTATATGCTATCAAATGAATATAAGTCATCAAGACATTTAGCAATTGC
>JAEMPV010000143.1 GCA_022759145.1 Caldisericum sp. | reverse complement strand
GCTTTCAAAGCTTCAGGGTTTGGAATAACCTCGCTATCAAAAGCACCAACAAACTGCGCATAGTAGAGTTCAGCATAGAAACCTTTCTTCTTGAGAAGTTCTTCGTGGGTTCCTTGCTCGATTATCTTTCCATTGTTCATAACGAGAATGGTTTTTGCATCCCTTATCGTTGAAAGCCTGTGTGCGATAACAAAGGATGTCCTTCCCTGCATAAGAGTTTGCATTGCCTTCTGGATTAGTTTCTCAGTCCTTGTATCGACATTACTTGTTGCCTCATCGAGGATAAGAACTGTTGGGTTAACAAGGAATGCCCTTGCGATTGTTATCAACTGTTTTTCACCCGCGGAGATGTTAGACGCTTCTTCGTTAATAACAGTGTCATAGCCTTGCGGTAAACTTCTTATGAACCTGTCTGCATGCGCCAACTTTGCAGCCTGAATAATCTCTTCGTCAGTTGCACCGTCTTTTCCGTAGGCGATGTTTTCTTTAATCGTTCCATTAAATAGCCAGGTGTCCTGCAAAACCATTCCAATTTTTGTCCTGAGGTCACCACGCTTTATCTTTCTTGTGTCAATACCGTCAAACCAGATAACGCCATCCTTGATTTCGTAGAACCTCATAAGAAGGTTTACAATGGTTGTCTTTCCTGCACCTGTCGGTCCAACAATTGCAACCATCTCACCAGGTTTTGCAATAAGGTTCAGGTCCTCGAAGAGTGGCTTTTCTTCAACATAACTAAAGTCAACATTATCAAATACAATTTCACCACGTGGATTTACAAGTGTAACGGCATCTATCGGGTCCGGAGTCTCTTCTTCTTCATCGAGCACATTAAAGACTCTCTCTGCACAAGCCATCGTCGATTGAATGGTTTCCGAAATATTTGCAATCTGAATTATCGGCTGAGAGAACGACCTTGAATATTGTATGAATGCGGTTATATCGCCAAGGTTGAGAACATTGTGAGCAACATATATGCCACCGAATACTGCAATAAAAACATATGCAACATTGCTTATGAAGTTTGTAGAAGGCATCATAATACCAGTAAGGAATTGTGCTTTCCAGTTAGCATTGTACAAGTCAGCGTTTATCTTTTCAAACTTCTCTATTGAATCTTTTTCTCTGTTATAAGTTTTAACTACCACATGCCCTGTGTACATTTCCTCAGCATGCCCCGAGAGATTTCCAAGATGAATTTGTTGATTTAAAAAGAACTTCTGAGAAAATTTAATAATGAGCATCATAACAATAGCATACACTGGCAAACTCAACACTGCAATTATTGTAAGTTTACCGCTTATGGTAAGCATCATAATGAGAAAACCTATAATCTGTGTGAGAGATATAATAATTTGAGTAATGCTCTGCTGTAAAGTAGTCGATACTGTATCGAGGTCGTTACTCATACGGCTCAATATATCACCTGTTGAATGCCTATCGTAATACCTTATAGGAAGTCTCATAAATTTTTCAAAAAGGTCTTTACGAAGAGAATAGGTAGTTTTTTGTGCAACATCCGACATAATGTACTGGACTAAAAATGTAAGAAGCGCACTTAACACATAAAGACCAATAAGAAGGAGGAGAATCCTTCCGAGACTATCAAATGGGATTTTACCACCGTTTTTCCTGATAATATCAAGTGCAGGTTTAAGATCGGTTTCAGAGAATTTGAAATTTTTCATTTGTGTTGCATTGGAGTTGTTGCTGCTCGTAAAAGAGGAAAGCTTATCAAGGGGCAAATTCTTACTCAGGTCAATAATTTTTTGAACAGTATTCGCCCTTTCGTTATAATCGGTAATAGTATTTACGACAGGAAGGCTTGCTAATTCTTTAATTGCATTAAACTGATCTTGAGTCAAGTTAGCCTTTTTAAGAAACTCCTTCTCGACGGTTTCTTTTGCTTGAGCAACAGCTTTACTTTCTGCATCGGCAAGTTGTTTTTGTAATTCAGGTTGCTTCTTTGCAAACTCTGCGTCAACCCGAGCCCTTGCTTGTGCTATTGCCTGCTTAAGAGCCTCATTCATTACTTGAGCCTTTGCCTGTGCTATTGCCTTTGCAAGTTCTTGATCAAATTGAGGCTGTTTCTTCACAAACTCAGCATCAACCTGAGCCCTCGCCTGCGCTTTTGCCTGCTCAAGAAAAGCTGCATCTACCTGTGCCTTTGCTACTTCTGCTGCCTTGGCCTGTGCTGCAGCAAGTGCTTCTTTATATCCAGGAATACTTTCAAGTGGGACATTAGGATACTGTGCTTGAAATTGGGCATCGACCTGTTTCTTTGCTTCCTCTTTTGCCTGTTCAATCGCCTTATTTTCGGCCTCTATTAATTCTTGAGGAGGGTTTTTCGTGATTTGTTCTACCACCTGCGCTTCAGCCTGGGCATACGCGAGTTCTTTCATTTCCTGAATTTTTTCTTCGAATTGCTTTCTTACCTCGGCTTCTACCTTTGATTGAGCATCTATCAATTCTTTTGGAGGGTTTGTTGCAAACATCTTTCTAACCTGTGCTTCAGCCTGGGCATACGCCTCATTTTTCATAGCAGAAATTTGTTTTTCAAACTGCTCCTTTACAATAGCCTGAGCCTGTGTAACCGCAGCAGATTCTCCCTCTTGCAATTTATTCAACATATCTTTAATCTGAGGAACTGCCTTTTCCTGTGCTTCTGATACACCGCTTACAAGTTTCTGTGCGATAAATCCATTTGTAATTTCATTAACAGCATTTCCACTTATCTTAGGACCAAAAACTGTGAAAACCGTGCTTACAATTGCAAGGATTATGACAAGTATAAGTTTTGGAAGTTGCGGCCCCAAGTATCGGACAAGGCGTTTTAAGGTGCCCCAAAAGTCCTTTGGTTTTTCTACGGCACCTCTCATTCCAGGCCCTCTCATACCAAACATTGCAGCCACTGGTCTTTGTTGGGTTTCAATTTTCTTTTCGCTCATGCTAATCCCTCCCTTACAAGGTCTTCCTGCGAGAGTTGCGAGAAGACAATCTCACGATAAGCATCGGAAGTTTCCATAAGTTCCTTGTGCGACCCTATACCTACAATCCTTCCTTCATCGAGGACAATAATTTTGTCAGCATTCATAACGCTTGCAACTCTTTGAGCAACAAGTATAACAGTTGCATCCTTAACAACATCTTTCAAAGCCATTCTTAATTTTGCCTCTGTCTTAAAGTCCAGTGCAGAAAAGCAGTCATCAAAGACAAAGATATCACCTCTTCTTAAAATACCTCGAGCAATAGAAATTCTCTGTTTCTGACCGCCAGAAAGGTTTGTGCCGCCCTCAGAAATAACCGTGTCGTAACCTTGAGGAAGTCTTTCAATAAATCCGTGTGCCTGTGCAATTTTTGCCGCCTCAATTATCTCTTCGTCAGTTGCATCGGGCTTTCCCATTCGAATATTTTCTTTAACAGTTCCTGTAAAGATGACAGCGCGTTGCGGTACATAACTTATACGCTTTCGAAGTTCTTCCTGAGTAACTTCACGCACATCCACTCCATCTATAAGAAGTTGCCCTGAAGTTACATCATAAAGCCTTGGAATAAGGCTTACAAGAGTGGATTTTCCACTTCCTGTTGTTCCAAGAATCCCTATAACCTCCCCGGGTTTTGCATCGAAAGTAATATTATAGAGGACAGGTTCTTGTGCACCAGGATATTTGAATGTCACATCAATAAATTGAACATATCCTTTATTATCGGTAAATTGCTTTGGCTTTTCAGGGTCTTTTATTTCAAGTGGAGTCTCAAGAACCTCTACGACCCTCTCTGCTGCTGCCTCTGCACGGGGAAGCATAACAAAAAGGATTGTAAGCATAAGAATACTCATTAAAATCATAAGTGCATACTGCAAAAATGCAACCATAGCACCAAGGTCTGTATTTCCCATATCTATTCCCTTTGCACCATACCACAAAATAGCAACCGTAGTAATGTTCATTACAATCATTGCAACCGGCATAACAACAGCTATAATACGGTTTGCCTTTATGTAAGTATTGGTAACATCAAGGTTTGCGTTCTCAAATCTCTTCTTCTCATATTCCTGCTTGTTAAACGCCCTTATAACACGGACGCCCATAATGTTTTCCCTTACAACCTTGTTTATCTTATCGATTTCATTCTGAATGAGCATAAAGAGTTTCATAATAGGATTAACAAGAATTGCTATAATAAGAGCAACGGCTGGAATTGCAACATAAAGAATGCGTGTAAGATATGGGCTTGCATTGTATGCAAGTATAATTGCATCCACACCTGTAAAAATTGCGTTTGAAAGAAGCATTATAAGCATCTGTGTTGAACGCTGAATTTGAACGACATCGTTTGTTGTTCTTGTGAGTAATGTAGATGCTCCAAATTTGTTAAACTCAGAAAGGGAGAAGCTTTCAACATGCTTAAAGAATTTGCTTCTTATGTCCCTTCCAAGCCCCATAGATACATGTGATGAAAGGAAACTTGCAGATATAGCCGCAAGAATTCCGCCAAAAGAAACAAGGAGCATAATCAATCCCTGCTGCCAGATGTAATTTATATCGCCAGGGATAATTCCATTATTGACGATACGGGACATAATTGTTGGAAGTTCAAGGTTTGCCCTAACCTGAAGATAGATAAGGGCAACCGCTCCCAGTATTAAGAGCCAGTATTTTTTTAAGCCCTTATAGAGTTTTAATAACCCACGCATATTCACCTCCTAAAAAGCCTCAATTTAAATCATATATAATATATTAAATCAATCATGAAAATATTATAGCACCGAAAAATTTATTTGCAAGTTATTTTGTTTATGCCTTTTCCTCGATGAATTTTAGTATCCTATCGGGATAGTCAGATATTACAGCAAATATTCCCAGGGCAAAGAGCCTTTCAAAATCCTCTTTTTCGTTTACAGTCCAGGGGATAGTAATGGATGCGTAAGACCTGTATTCCTCTGTTACAAATTCGACTTCCGGCTTTAGAAAGTCAACTTTCCTTGCATAAATGGAAATATCTTCCGGGACATGCGCATAAAGGAAGGCAAATTTGAGCCTGGGGAACATTTCCTTTCCCTCAATCATCGCCTTGTGGTAAAAAGAAGAGATAAAAAATCCATCATACTGAAAACCTTGAACGATTTTTGAAACAGGCTTTAAGTCCAGAGGATTCTTCAACTCGACATCGACAATTTTGTTTTTACTTTTTGCAATTTCAAGGACACTTTCAAGTGTGGGGACAGTTTCGTTATCCTTTGAGATCTCTTCAAGTTCAATAATCGTATGCTCTCTTATATTGAAGTCAACACCAAAGACCCTCTTAAGATTCTCATCATGAGAGACAACAACCACACCATCCTTTGTCATTTGTGTGTCAAGTTCAACCCCATCTGCCCCAAGTTCAAAAGCGCGTTCAAAACTTTTAATCGTGTTTTCCACTTCGTACTTACAGCCTCTATGTCCTAAAACTTTCATCTTAACCTCCTATAAAATTATTATAACCTTTTTTATCTAATTTTTAATTGGGTTTTGTTCGCTTTTATCA
>JAEMPV010000142.1 GCA_022759145.1 Caldisericum sp. | reverse complement strand
TAATCGCCCTCAAAACTAGGTTTCAGGGCGCAGAAGCTGTTGGGCATCAAGATTTGATAAGAAGGCGGATGCCGGACGGAACCGAAAAGTTAGAAAGAAACTATTTAAACTTTGAAGTCCAAAATTTCAGAGTGGAAGAACGAGGCTCACTTGCTCATTCGATAGAGAGGCAGAACGCTCAAGTCAGATTAAACGACCCCCAACAAAATGACGGAGAACTCCTCTAACATGGAATCTGTCAAAAGCGTATTGCATGAGATGGGGTACGTCCTTATAGATAAGGGTACCAATTACAGGTCTAGGCCTATCTACAGAGACTCGGATAGTGCTGATGTTCTTTCTATAGAAAAAAATACAGGAAGATGGTATGACTTCAAGGAAAGAGTAGGCGGCTCACTTGAGGACTTAGTTAAGATAACCCTCAAGTTAAGTAACTCAAGCGAGGTTAAGGACTGGCTTACCAAGAAGTCTATAACAATCAATTCACCCGAAGAGATTAAGCCCGTCATTGAGGAACCCAAGACTTATCCAAAGGAATACCTAACCAAGCTTCTTCCAGAGCATGAATACTGGATTAACAGAGGAGTTTCGCTAGAGACACTCAACGTCTTTAGAGGAGGATATGTTAAAACTGGAAAAATGGCAGCTAGATACGTATTCCCAATTTTTGATTCAAAAGAGGAAATCGTCGGCTTTGCTGGCAGGGACACAATAAACAATTTAGAAGGCAGACCAAAATGGAAACTCCTCGGAAGAAAGACTAATTGGTGCTATCCATTGTTGATAAATAAAAACATTATCAAAGAAGAGAAACACGTATACCTAGTGGAGAGTATCGGAGATATGCTTTCTCTATGGGATGCCGGAGTTAAAAACGTAATTGTGACTTTTGGTTTGGATTTATCGTCAAAGGTTATTAGTTACTTATTGAAAGTAGATATTGATAAGATCATCATTTCTTTTAATAACGACTCAGATAAAAACGACGCCGGAAACGAAGCTGCTAAAGAGGCTTACAAAAAACTGATTAACTATTTTGATTCCAAACAAATAACAGTAAAGCTGCCCTCTAAAAAAGACTTCGGCGAAATGACTAAACAAGAAATAATTCAATGGAAAAACAAGATATAACTCTTTCAGCTTCAAGGATTAAGACTCTTGAAACTTGCTCTTGGACCTATTGGGCAAATTACCACCTCAAGCTCCCGCAGAAGAACAACTCAGGAGCCATGCGCGGGACAATCTGCCATCTAGTGTTTGAACTGCTTTTGAGCTCAAAACACAAAAAGCATTTTAAGTCAATAATGAAAAGCGGCAATATAGAAGCAAGCCCCGCCATCACTCGGCTAGTTGACAAGCACGTTAAAAAAGACAAACTAAATGAAGAAGATAGGAAGATGATTGGCGATATGATCCTAGTCGGGCTCAATCAGGATTTTTTTGGTGGAAAAGGCAAGGTCGGCGCAGCGGAACAGGAATTCCTAATCCAAAGCGAGAACCCGAAGTACAAGGTAAGGGGCTTCATTGACAAAAATGTTTACTATAAAGATAGTGACACAGTAAAAATCGTAGATTATAAGTCTAGCAAAGCTAAGTTTAAGGGAGATGAATTAACGGCAAACGTACAAGCCATGACCTATAGTTTGGCGTCTTTCAAGAATCTGTTTCCTAAAGCGAAAAAGGTCATTGCTGAATTCATCTTCCTAAGATTTCCAAAGCAGCCCATTCAACAAATAGAAATTCCAAAAGAACAACTCGCTGGATTTGAACATTACCTAGGATACGTTTATGAAAAAGCTAACAACTTCACTGAAAAGGATGCACAGTCTAATTATGCCGCAGATAATGAAGGCAGCAAATGGCTATGCAAAGCTGGAAAGACTTGGAGATGTCCCTATCTTGATCCTTTTGAGTATTTTGTTCTCCTAGATGAGACTGGTAAGATTCTAAGCTCCTCCTTTAAAGACGATTTAAAAGTCGAAGATAAGCAGAAGGTCGAGAAGAGAGCTTATGCTGGATGTCCAGCCCACTCAAGGACTAAAGCAAAAACAGACAATTTTTCATTTGACGATTTTTAAAATAGGAGTAAAATTCACACATGAAAGAGACAATAGGCTTCTGGAAAAGCCACTACTCAATTGGCCGGTCGATTCTGACCCTTGAGAAACCCGGCGAGTCTAAGCCACATCTATCAGACTCGATCTTCGATATTCTCAAAGAGAGCGATCAGAAGAAGTTCTTCCTTATTGAGGATTCGTTCTCAGGTTTCTTACAAGCCCACACGATTGCGAAGGACAATAAACTACAATTGATTTTCGGAATAAGGCTTACGGCTACCGAAAATATGCTTGAGAAGTCCGAAGAGGCTTTAAATAAAAGATCTAAAATCGTTATCATTGCCAAAAACAAAGAGGGCATTAATAAGTTGATGAGGATTTACTCAACTGCCGCAAAAGACGGATTTTACTACGAACCCTGCATTGACTTTAAATTCTTAAAGAATATCTGGAACGATAATGACTTGAGTCTGGTCATCCCATTCTACGACTCATTTCTTCATAAGAATTGTCTCAATGGTAAAAGCTGCATTCCTTATTTCGGATTTTGCAAGCCCACCTTCACGATAGAAGACAACAACCTGCCTTTTGACTTTTTGATAGAAAATAGAGTTAATGAGTATTGCTCTGGTAAATTTGAAATGATTCACACCAAGAGCATCTACTACAAGCTGAAGAAGGACTTCTTGGCCTACATGACATTTAAATGCATTAATAATAGAACCACTCTTGAAAAGCCCAACATGGATCACCTGAGCAGCAACGAGTTCTGCTGGGAGGCTATTAATTAATTATGGACGACCATCTGCTCAGATTCGATAAGAAGAAGACCTTTTGCTTCATAGACTTTGAAACCCTCAATCTATGCCTCAATTTTAATCACAACCTGCCTTGGCAGTGCGCCATGCTCAAGGTAAAGGGTAACGAAACCGTAGACTCTAAGGATTTTTACATTAAATGGGATTCAGACCTCAAGATTTCCGAGGATGCAGCGAGGATTACGAGATACAGTCAGTTGACGATGGAACAGCGCGGCCTTCCTCCAGAAGACATATTCCCTACCATTAGAGACTG